>JAYUQJ010000284.1:0-10565 GCA_043756825.1 Betaproteobacteria bacterium
GGCGCGCCTTCCAGCGTGCGGCAGTCGCGGTCCTTGGCCTCCTTGGCCGAGATCGCGTCGGTGTAGACATTGCCGGGGCAGCGGTAGACGACATTGCTGGCCGGCGCCTGAGCATGCGCCGTGGCCGCCACAGCCAGCGTGCCCGCGGCCAGGATCCAGGGCCGACACTTCCACGATCGATCGACACTGCGCATTCATCTCCTCCAGGCCTGCGGACAACGCGCCACCGTGAACGCTCGACGACAGGCCGGCCGATTGTCACGCAGCGCCCGCTCGGCACCGGCGCCGCGGGTCGATGAAAAAAGGACGGCCAAGCCGTCCTTTTTGTTGGAGCGAGAACGCGTCAGGCCGCGTAGTACATGTCGAACTCGATCGGGTGGGTGGTCATGCGGTAGCGCGTGACCTCCTGCATCTTGAGTTCGATGTAGGCGTCGATATAGCCATCGGTGAAGACGCCGCCCTTGGTCAGGAAGGCGCGGTCGTTGTCCAGGTACTCGAGCGCCTGGTCCAGGCTGTGGCAGACGGTCGGGATCTTCGCGTCTTCTTCAGGCGGCAGGTGGTACAGGTCCTTGCTGGCGGCTTCGCCAGGGTGGATTTTGTTCTCGACGCCGTCCAGACCGGCCATCAGGAGCGCCGAGAAACCCAGGTAGGGGTTCATCAGCGGATCGGGGAAGCGCGCCTCGACGCGCCGGCCCTTGGGGTTGGCCACATAAGGGATGCGGATCGAGGCCGAACGGTTCTTGGCCGAGTAAGCCAGCTTGACCGGCGCCTCGTAGCCGGGCACCAGGCGCTTGTAGCTGTTGGTGCCGGGGTTGGTGATGGCGTTGAGCGCGCGGGCATGCTTGATGATGCCGCCGATGTAGTACAGCGCGAAGTCGGACAGGCCGGCGTAGCCGTCACCCGCGAACAGGTTCTTGCCGTCCTTCCAGACCGACTGGTGCACATGCATGCCGCTGCCGTTGTCGCCAACGATGGGCTTGGGCATGAAGGTGGCGGTCTTGCCGTAGGCATGGGCCACGTTGTGGATCACGTACTTCTGCAGCTGCACCCAGTCGGCGCGCTGGATCAGCGTGGAGAAGCGGGTACCGATCTCCATCTGGCCGGCATTCGCCACCTCGTGGTGGTGCACCTCGACCGGGATGCCCAGCGATTCGAGAATCAGGCACATCTCCGAGCGCAGGTCCTGGCCGGAGTCGACCGGTGGTACCGGGAAATAGCCCCCCTTGACCGTCGGCCGGAAGCCTGAATTGCCGTGCTCGTATTCCTTGCCGGTATTCCAGGCGGCCTCTTCGCTCTCGATCTTGGAGAAGCAGCCCGACATGTCGTTGCTCCAGCGCACGCTGTCGAACACGAAGAACTCGGGCTCCGGGCCGAAGTAGGCGGTGTCGCCCAGGCCGGTGCTCTTCATGTAGGCCTCGGCGCGCTTGGCCAGCGAGCGCGGGTCGCGTTCATAGGGCTTGTGGTCGGCCGGGTCGATCACGTCGCAGGTCAGGATCAGCGTCGGCTCTTCGAAAAACGGGTCGATGTTGGCGGTATTGGGGTCGGGCATCAGCAGCATGTCCGAGGCTTCGATCCCCTTCCAGCCGGCGATCGACGAACCGTCAAAGGCGTGGCCCGAGCTGAACTTGTCTTCATCGAAATGCGACACGGGCACGGAAACATGCTGTTCTTTACCGCGGGTGTCGGTGAATCGGAAATCAACGAATTTGATTTCGTTTTCCTTCACCATTGCCAACACGTCGGCGACGGTCTTTGCCATCAGGAATCTCCTAGCAGGACGCTGAAAAATGATTGGTCGGGGGGGTGTTCAGTAGGCCATTGCAGGAGATTTCCCCCGCAAGGCGCACAGGAATGTAGCAGAAACCATGCCCGGTTTCGGGGCCGCCCGGGGGGGTGCGGCGGTGCGGCAAACCGCGCGGTCAGGCTGTGGCAAATCCGCAATTTCGGGGTGATATGCACCGAGATGATGCATATCAGCGCACCTGCCAGGTGCGGGGTCACCGCACCATTTCGGGGCCGAGCGGGGTGCCCAGCGCGTACAGACCGTCCAACAGGGCGGCGAAGGCCGGCAGGGTGTCGTCGGGCAGCCCCTTGACCCCCAGTTCGATGTGGCGACCCCACTGCGGGTGATCGACGCTGGGCAGGCTGAACACCTTGATGCCGGCAAAGCGCAACTCGATGTCCTCCATCAGCGGCGTCAGCGCCGCCTCCAGGCCGCCCATCACGATTACCGAGCGCTCGGTCTGCAGATGGCTGCCGTGCAGTGCGGCATAACGGCTGTCCAGCAGTGCGGCGATCATCGGGTGGGCCATGACCGGGAAACCGGGCACGAAATGCACGTCGTCGATCGAAAAGCCCGGGATCTTGTTGTAGGGGTTGGCGATGATGGCCGCCCCCTGCGGGAAGGTGCCCATGTTCAGCCGGTGCAGGTTGTCCGGCCGGTCGGGCTGGTAGGCGATGCCTTGCTCCGCGGCCACTTCGCGCATGCGCTCGCGGATCAGCTGTTCGGCCTGCGGGTGCAGGGCCAGGGGCCGTCCCAGCGCAACGGCCGCGCATTGCCGGGTGTGGTCGTCCGGGGTGGCGCCGATGCCGCCGCAGGAGAACACCACGTCGCCGCTGGCAAAAGCATCGCGCAGCGCGGCAGTGATGTGCGCGCGGTGGTCGCCGACATAGCGCGCCCAGGCCAGGCTCAGGCCGCGGGCCTTGAGCAGTTCAATCACCTTGGGCAGGTGCTTGTCCTGGCGTTTGCCCGAGAGGATCTCGTCGCCGATGATGATGAGGCCGAAATTGCGCATGGCGTTGAGCGTCGCTTGGGGACAGGAAGAATCAGGGAATGGGCGGCGGCAACCAGGCCGCCGGCGGTGTCAGCACGGGCGCGCCGCTGCGGTCGAGCTCGATGATCTCGCCCGGCACGGCGGCCGCCCGCGACAGGGCTGCATCGGCCTCGGCCTGGGCCTCGGCGCGCAAGGCCGCCAGCGCGGCCAATGCGTAGTGCGCGAACCAGAGCGCCGAGAAGGCAAACACCAGGGTGTACAGCCACACCGATACCACCACCAGCAACGGCGCGAACACCAGGGTCAAGGCGCTGGCGGCCCACAGCAGGGACGGCGCAGCGCCCAGGTAGCCCGAAACCACGCCAATGCCCAGCAGGGGCAGGCGGTGCTGGCGCATCAGCGTACGGCGCTCATCCGCGCTGGCATGCTCGGCCAGCACGTCGAAGCTCATCACCCGGTAATTGAGCCAGCCCCAGATCAGCGGCGGCACGATCAGCACCAGCGGCGGTATGAACCACAGCGGCAGGCTGATCACCAGCGCCAGCAGCGCCAGCAAGGTGCAGCCCAGGGACAGCATCACGCTGGTGAACAGGCTGGCACCGCGTTTGCGCTCGAGCAGCGGGAATCGTCGCTGCACCACCAGCGTGACGATGGCCGGCGCCATCAGCCAGGCCACCAGCAGCACCGACAGCACCACGATCAGCGGTGCCGACAAGCCGACCACGATGAAGGGCGCCAGCACCGAGCGGAACGACGCCCCCAGCAGGGTCTCGACCCAGCGCAGCGCAGCGTCCACCAGCAGCCAGCTCTCGAGCGTGGCGCGCACGCCGGCCAGCGCGGCTTCCCAATAGAGAAATCCCAGACCCAGGGCCAGGGCCACGCCGATCAGCAAGGGCAGCAGCGACAGGCCGATGACCTTGGGATGCAGGCAATAGGCGGCGGCTCGCCAGAACGCGTCGAGCAGTTGCTTCATGCGGTGCCGCGCCCGTTCATCGCAGGTTGCCGGTATGGCCGAGCGAGTAGCGACCCGGCTGCGGCCAGACCGTCAGGCCATGCGGTTCAGCGCCGACCTTGATCTTTTGCACCGCACCGTTGCTGGTGTCGAAGCGGTAGATCACGTCGTCGAAGCGCGCAGCCAGCCACAGGTACTTGCCGTCGGCACTGACATTGCCCATGTCGGGGCTGCCGCCGCCCGGCACGCCCCAGCGCGCCACCACCTTGTCGGTGGCGAAGTCGATCACCGTGACGCCGCCGTTGCCCAGCTTGGCGCCATGGATCTTGTGCGAGCCGCGGTTGGCCACGTAAAGGCTCTTGCCGTCGCGGCTGGGGTAGAGGCCATGCGCTCCGATGCTGGTGGGGATGAAGCCCACCTGGGTGAACGACTCGCCCTCGATGATGTGTACGCCGTCGGCATGCATGTCGGCGATGTAGAAGCGTTTGCCGTCAGGCGAGCTGCGGATATCTTGTGGCATGCCCTTCTTGACTGTGCAGATCTCGGTCTCGCCCGGCGACCAGACCTTGCCGGTTTCGACGCGCGGGGCCTTGGTCTCCTTGAAGCGGGTGGCCGGCATCTTCAGCGTCAGGTAGGCCAGCACCTTGCGGTTGGGCAGGTCGATCTTGGTGACGGTGCCCGAGAACTCGCAAGTGAAGATCGCGTACTTGCCGTCAATCGAGAAATCGGCGTGGTTGATGCCAGGGCAGCCGGGGGTGTCGATCGAATACTGCAGCGCCATGGTCTGCGGGTCACGGAAGTCCAGCCGCTTGCGCGCCTCGGCGACCACGATGGCCGACTTGCCGTCGGGCGTGAAATACATGTTGTAAGGATCGTCCACCGGAATCGCCTTGCCAGGCTTGCCGGTGCGCGGATCGATAGGGGTCAGGCTGCCGTCGGTGCGGCCCTCGGCATTGTTGGTCACCCACAGGGTGCGCAGGTCCCAGCCCGGCACGATGTGCTGGGGGCCGATGCCGACCCGAAACCGACCTATCACCTTCATCGCGTCAGGGTCGACCACGTAGACGTCGTTGGACCGCAGATTGGGTACGTAGATTCGGGTCAGATCGCCTTTGACGACTTCGCTGAACCGACCAGCGCCGACTTCGCTGTAGAGATTGCGGGCATCCGGCACCGGCGGCATGCCGGGCACGGTGACCACCCCTGCTGGCGCGGCGGCCGACGCCGCCGGGCCGGCCGCATGCACGCCAGCCGCCGCGATCAACGCCAGGCCGCCCCTGACCAGCAAGCCGCCGGCATGTCTTGCAGTGTGATTCAGATCCATGGTTTGAAGGTATTCCTGGCAGAAGGGTCGAGCCGGCATTCTATGAAACCGGTGCGGCGCCCTCAGGGCCGGCCCATGCGACGGCGCAGGGCCGCCACGCTGGCGTCGACGATATGCGCCACGCCAAGCTGGCCCAGTTCAGTGGTGGCGCGGCGCGGGTCGCCTTGCACGCCCAGCGCCTGCCCGCCCTGGGCCGCCAGGGCGAATTGCTCGCGGCGTACCAGGGCCGGGTCGATGGCCAGGGTCAGCGCGGTGTCGGCCAGACCGGCATGGATGCCGATTTCGGCCTTGCCGAAGCCCCGCGCCACCAGCAACTCGGCATGGCCGGCCTGGGCTGCACGGTAGTACTCGGTCAGGGCCGTCACCCGGCAGCCGGCGCCCGACCATTCCCGGTTGAGCCGGGCCGCTACCCGCTCCAGGCTGGCCTGGTAGCCGCCATGGTCGCCCAGCAGCACCACGTCCTTGAAGCCATGGCGCTTGAAGCTGCGCGCGGCAGATTCGAGGACGGCCTCGAATACCGGCTCCGGTATCGAAATGGTGCCGGCAAAGCGCATGTGGCCGGTGGGCGGTTCGATATTGCCCTCGGGCACATAGGCCAGCACGGGTGCGACCAGGGTCTGGCCCAGCGCCTGGGCGATCAAGCCGGCCAGCACCTGCACGCGCTGGTTGTGCTTGCCCAGCGCCAGATGGGGCCCCGACTGCTCGGTACCGCCGACCGGCAGCAGCAGCGTGGTGTGGCCGGCGGCGATGCGGTCGCGCACCTCGGTCCAGGTCAAAGCATCGAGCGCCAGGGTGGCGCCGCCCGCCGCGCCCACCGGCCAGGGCGCCAGCCACAGCAGCAGGGCCAGCATCGCGCCGGCCCATGCCTGACCGCGTGCGCCAGGCGGGGGTGGGAAGGTGGACATCGGAAACCGCCCGGTGGCAGGCGCCGGTTTGGCCTGGGTCGCCGCAGTGTAGGGCGCACCCAGGTGCAGCAGGCGCGGCCCGCCCGCCGGCCGCGTGCCGGCCGGGCCCGGCAACAGGCCCTTGGCACTGCCCGGCGCGTCGACAGGGCAGGCTGATCGCAATATGTGTGCGAACGTACCGACGGGTCTGCAAGGCAGGGCTAAGGTGATATCCGTGTCCTGCCAGTGGGCTCTGCGAGGGCCCCGGGCGTCAGTGAAGCCTGGCAGGCGCTAAGCCCAGGAACGTTCGTCAACCCGGAACTCATCGCCATGCCCAGTCGAAACCCGGCCAGCGCCGCCGTGCGTTCGGTGCCAGCCCAGGACACGCTCGCGCCCCGCCGCTGGGCCAACTTGCGCGGCAGGCTGGCATGAATGCCGAGCAGTTGACTTCCCGCGCCGACTTCGGTGTCACCTCACCCACCGTCCATGGGGTGTTTCCGGGCAGTGACCCGGCGACACCGGATCGCTTGCTGGACTGCATGGCAGGCTTCTACCGCAGCGGGCTGGCGGCCCGCCTGGCCGAGCAGAAACTGCGTCAAACCCACGGTTTGTCGGCCTCGCAACTGGTGTTGCTGGGGCCGAACGACGCCAGCCGCCAGCGCTTTTCCCGCCATGCCCAGGGCTGGGCGCCCGACGGAGCGCATGACCCCGCGATGCAGCTCAGCGATGGTTGGCTGGCCGGTGCAGCCGGGGCCGTGCTGGCAGGGCTGGCGATGCTGGTCTGGCTGACCATCAGCTACCCGCAGCCCGAGGATTGGCCGGCGTTGCCAATCCCGCTGGCCCTGTTGTTCGGCGCTGTAGCCGGCGCCGGCCTGGTGGCCGTGCTGGCCTGGCCACCCACCCCCCAACGCTTTGACAACAACGTGCGCCAGCAGTTGCAGCTGGGTTGCTGGGCCCTGGTGGCTTGCCGGGTGCCCTGGGCTTGCCAGGCTGGCGTGGTGGCCGTGATGCGCCAAGGCAGTGACAAGTGGTGCGCGGTGGCGCCGCGCATGCACCGGCTTTAGCGCTGGGAGGCGAAGCGTCAGCAAGCCGGGTTGCTGAGCCTCCGCCAGCAGCGACCGCAGCAACCGCAGCAACCGCAGCAACCGGCGGAGTTGATTGCCGGGCCGCAACGCAAGCGCACCCGGTCCAAGCCGCCAGGGAGTGCCTGCGGCCGTGACCGCCCTACCCTCCAACCTGTGCGCCATGACCACCCCTGACGACGACACCGACGACCCGCGCGACCGCGAGGAGCGCAGCCTGCTGTGGCTGTTGGCCCTGGTCACGCTGGCTTTTGCCACCATCCTGCTGCCTTTCTACGGCTCCCTGTTGTGGAGCGCGATCGTCGCGCTGCTGTTCACGCCCTTGTACCGCCACCTGCTGCCGCGTTGCCAACAGCACCGCAATGTCGCCGCCCTGGCAACGCTGCTGGCGGTGCTGCTGGTGGTGGTGCTGCCGCTGGCCCTGATCACCGCTGCGCTGGCGCGCGAGGCCGCCAGCCTGTACCAGCGCCTGCAGTCGGGCGAGTGGAACCCGGCGCTGTACTTCCACGGCCTGTTCGACGCCCTGCCGACCTGGGTGACCACCTGGCTGGACCGGGCCGGCCTGGTCGACTTTGCCACCCTCCAGAGGCGCTTGGTGGCTGCCCTGGCCGAGGGCAGCCGTTTCATCGCCACCCAGGCCTTCGACATCGGCCAGAACACCTTCGAGTTCGTGGTCAGCGTGTTCATCACGCTCTACCTGTCCTTCTTCCTGATCCGCGATGGGCAACAGCTCATGCGGCAGCTGCGCCGGTCGATCCCGCTGGCGCCCGCGCACACGCGCGATCTGCTGGGCAAGTTCAGTACCGTGATCCGCGCCACGGTCAAAGGCAATCTGCTGGTGGCGGCGATCCAGGGAGCCCTGGGCGGCTTGGCGTTCTGGTTTCTCGACGTTGGCGGTGCGCTGTTGTGGGCGGTGCTGATGGCCTTCCTGTCGCTGCTGCCGGCCGTCGGCGCCACGCTGGTCTGGGCGCCGGTGGCAGTCTGGTTTCTGGTGACAGGCGCGACCTGGCAGGCCCTGGCGCTTGCGGCCTGGGGGGTGCTGGTGATCGGCCTGGTGGACAACCTGCTGCGTCCGGTGCTGGTGGGCAAGGACATCGGCATGCCTGACTACCTGGTGATGATCAGCACCCTGGGTGGCATGGTGGTGTTCGGCATCAACGGCTTCGTACTGGGGCCCCTGATCACCGCCATGTTCATTGCGGTATGGCACATCCACGGCCAAGGCCGCCCGCCCGCCGCGCCGCCCGACACCGGGCCGGCATGACCGCCGCACAGGTGGGAAAGAACCGTCGCAACCCGGACTCGGCCCGCGCAGCAGCAGGGTCCGCGCCTTGTCAGGCGCTGTCGTCCCCGCCCAGCAAGCCGCCCAGCACGCCGCCGGCGGCAAAACCGCCGAGCAGTGAGCCTTCTTCCTTGGACCCACCCCGTTGCGGCGCAGCCGCAAACACCCGGCTGGCCAGGCGCGAGAAGGGCAGGCTCTGCAGCCACACCGTGCCCGGGCCGGCCAGCTTGGCCAGGAACAGGCCTTCGCCACCGAACAGCGCCGTCTTGATCTTGCCGACGTACTGGATCTCGAAATTGACGTTCGGCGTGTAGGCCACCAGGCAGCCGGTGTCGACCATCAGGGTCTGGCCGGGATGCAACTCGCGCCGCACGATGCTGCCGCCGGCATGCACGAAGGCCAGGCCATCACCTTCGAGCTTCTGCATCACGAAGCCCTCGCCGCCGAAGAAGCCGAGCGACAGCTTCTGCTGGAAATGGATGCCGAGCGACACACCGCGCGCGGCGCACAGGAAGGCGTCCTTCTGGCAGATCAGCAGGCCGCCGAGCTGGCGCAGGTCCATCGCCAGGATCTTGCCTGGGTAGGGTGCGGCAAAGGCCACGCGCAGTTTTTGCGTGCCCTGGTTGGTGTAGACCGTGGTGAACAGCGACTCACCGGTGACCAGGCGCTTGCCGGCGCCGAGCAGCTTGCCGAAGAAGCCACCGCCTGCGCCGCTGCCGTCGCCGAACACCGTGTCCATCGAGATGCCCGCGTCCATGTAGAACAGGCTGCCGGCCTCGCCCACCGCCGCCTCGCCGGGGTCGAGCTCGACCTCGACAAATTGCATCTCGGCGCCCTTGATCTCGTAGTCCACCACGTCCATGGCCATCGTTGTCGCTCCAAATGGGGCGCCTCGTTCAGGCGCCGGTTCGCTGGGTGTGGCCCTGGGCCTCAGCGGGGGCTCTCGAAGAACAGGTAATTGGTGCCCTGGTTGCTGATCTCGAAGTAAACCCGCTTCTCGTCGGCGTCGGCCACCAGGTTGAGGTTCTCGTCGAGCACACCGTAGCCGTAGCGGTAGTTGCGCGGCTGGGCGTCGTCGGTGCCATAGGCGGTGGACAGCTTGTCGATCTTCAGGAAGCGGCGCACCACCTTGTCGCCGGCATAGACCTCGAGCACGCCATTGGTGCCGGTCCAGTTCTGTATGCTGCGGCGGATCTCGTTCTGCTTTTCCTGGGTGCAGCCACCGAGCAGCAACAGGCCGGCTGCGGCCAGCACCTGCGTTGCCTTGTTCACAGCGTGTCCTCGTCCTTGGTGCCGAAGATCTTGTCGCCGGCGTCGCCCAGGCCGGGGATGATGTAGCCGATCTCGTTGAGGTGGCTGTCGATCGCGGCCGTCCAGCAGCGCACGTCGGGATGGGCCCGGCCCAGTGCTGCGATGCCCTCGGGCGCCGCCACCAGCACCAGGGCGCGGATATCCAGGCAGCCACGGGCCTTGAGCAGGTCGATCGTGGCGATCATCGAGCCGGCGGTGGCCAGCATGGGGTCGACGATCAGCGCAGTGCGCTCGCTCAGGTGGCCGACGAACTTCTCGAAATAATGCACCGGCTGCAAGGTCTCGTGGTCGCGTGCCAGGCCGACCACGCTGATCTTGGCATTGGGCACCAGGTCGAGCACGCCGTCGAGCATGCCCAGGCCGGCGCGCAGGATGGGCACGATGGTGACCTTGCGACCAGCGATCTGGTCGATCTCGACCGGGCCGCTCCAGCACTGGATGGTGGTCTTCTCGAGCGGAAAGTCGGCGGTGGCCTCGTAGGCCAGCAGGCGCGCCAGCTCATGGGTCAGCTCACGGAACTTCTTGGTAGAGATCTTGTCCTCGCGCAGCAGGCCGATCTTGTGGCGCACCAGGGGATGGGACAGGGCAATCACGGGCATGGGCAGCTCCAATCCAGGGGGCAGGCGCAGGTCGGCATCAGGCCGGCGCAGCGCGGCGCTGGCGCAGGGCCTCGTAGAGGCAGACGCCTGAGGCCACCGAGACATTCAGGCTTTCGACCGCGCCTGCCATCGGGATGCGCACCAGCACATCGCAGGTCTTGCGTGTCAGCGCGCGCAGGCCGGCGCCCTCGGCGCCCAGCACCAGCGCCACCGGGCCGCGCAGGTCGATGTCATAAATCGTCTGCTCGGCGTCCTCGGCAGTACCCACCACGGTGATGTCGCGCTCCTTCAGTTCATTCAGGCTGCGCGCCAGGTTGGTCACCATCAGGTAGGGCACGGTCTCGGCCGCGCCGCTGG
>JAYUQJ010000285.1:0-3737 GCA_043756825.1 Betaproteobacteria bacterium
CCCTGATGCGTCGTTGCAAATCTTCGCCATGCCACTGGCCATGACTGCGGTTTGCGCCTGGCCACAGGGGCAGATCCACCGGCATTCTTGAGTCACTCACAGCATCGAACATTGCACTAGACGCGAAAGGACTCGCCGCAGCCGCAGCGGTCTTTCTCGCGTGGGTTGTGGAACTTGAAGCCCTCGTTCAGGCCCTCTCGCACGAAGTCAAGCTCGGTGCCGTCGAGGTAGGGCAGGCTCTTGGGGTCGATCAGCACCTTGATGCCATGGGCCTCGAAGACATGGTCTTCCGGGGCCACGTCATCCGCGTACTCGAGCTTGTAAGCCAGCCCCGAACAACCGGTGGTGCGCACGCCCAGCCGCACGCCCACGCCCTTGCCGCGCTTGCTGATGTAGCGAGACACATGCCGTGCCGCGGCCTCTGACAGAGTGATGGACATGGCTCAGTGCGCCGCCGCCGCGCCGCTGCCCTGGCCATGTTTGGCCTTGTAATCGTCCACCGCGGCCTTGATCGCGTCCTCGGCCAGGATCGAGCAGTGGATCTTGACTGGCGGCAGCGCCAACTCTTCGGCGATATTGGTGTTCTTGATCTCCAGCGCCTGGTCCAGCGTCTTGCCCTTGACCCATTCGGTCACCAGCGAGCTGCTGGCGATGGCCGAGCCGCAGCCGTAGGTCTTGAAGCGCGCATCCTCGATCAGCCCGGTGGCCGGGTTGACCTTGATCTGCAGCTTCATCACATCGCCGCAGGCCGGGGCGCCCACCATGCCGGTGCCCACGTCTTCGTCGCCCTTGTCGAAGGCGCCGACATTGCGGGGGTTCTCGTAGTGGTCAATGACCTTGTCGCTGTATGCCATGATGTTCTCCAGTACTCGAAATTACGCTCGAACGGTCAGGTCGTCGTCAAGCGCAGGCCGTGGATCCGGCTTTGCCGGTCTACCGGTGCGGCCCCCCTTGAGGCGAGGCGCGGAAGGCGCTGCCGGGGTGGGCTTCAATGCGCAGCCCACTTGATGCTGCTGATGTCGATGCCGTCGCGGTACATGTCCCACAGCGGCGAGAGCTCGCGCAATTTGGCCACCCGGTCCTTGAGGGTGCTGATGGCGTAGTCAATCTCGGCCTCGGTGGTGAAGCGTCCGATGGTCATGCGCAGGCTGCTGTGGGCCAGTTCGTCGCTGCGGCCCAGCGCCCGCAGCACATAGCTGGGTTCCAGGCTGGCCGAGGTGCAGGCCGAGCCCGACGACACCGCCAAGCCCTTGACACCCATGATCAGCGACTCGCCCTCGACATAGTTGAAGGACATGTTCAGGTTGTGCGGCACCCGTTGCGTCAGGTCACCGTTGACGAAGACCTGCTCGATGCCGTTCAGCCCGTTCAGCAGCCTGTGGTGCAACATCCGGATGCGTTCCTGCTCGCTGCCCATCTCTGCTTGCGCGATGCGAAAGGCCTCGCCCATGCCGACGATCTGGTGGGTGGGCAAAGTGCCCGAGCGCATGCCGCGCTCATGCCCGCCGCCGTGCATCTGCGACTCCAGCCGGATGCGTGGTTTGCGCCGCACATAAAGCGCGCCCTGGCCCTTGGGCCCGTAGGTCTTGTGCGCCGACATGCTCATCAGGTCGATCGGCAGCTGGGCCATGTCGATCACCACCTTGCCCGTGGCCTGGGCGGCGTCGACATGGACGACGATGCCGCGCTCACGGCACAAAGCGCCCAGCGCAACGACATCCTGGATCACGCCGATCTCGTTGTTGACCAGCATGACCGACGCCAGGATGGTGTCGGGCCGCAGGGCGTCCTTGAATTGGTCGAGGTCGATCAGCCCGTTGGCCTGCACGTCCAGGTAGGTGGCCTCGAAACCCTGCCGCTCCAGGTCGCGCACTGTGTCGAGCGTGGCTTTGTGCTCGGTCTTGATGGTGATGATGTGCTTGCCGCGGCTCTTGTAGAAATGTGCCGCGCCCTTCAGTGCCAGGTTGATCGCCTCGGTGGCGCCGCTGGTCCAGACGATTTCGCGCGGATCGGCGTTGATCAGCGCGGCGACCTGCCCACGTGATTTCTCGACGATGGCCTCGGCCTCCCAGCCCCAGGCATGGCTGCGGGATGCCGGGTTGCCGAAATGCTCGCGCAGCCAGGGAATCATGGCGTCGACGACACGCGGGTCCACCGGCGTGGTGGCGCCGTAGTCAAGGTAGATCGGAAAGTGCGGGGTCATGGTGCGAAGGGTGGAATGAACGATTGCGGTGCGCTCGGCCTTTGGAACGGCGCTTACTTCGACAAGGCGCTGCCCAATGCAAACACCGAATTGGGCGCGGTGATCTTGATCGGCTTGACCACCGGCACCGACGAGATGGCGCGCTTGATCGGCACCTCTTCGATCGACACGCCTTTGGCCAGCTGGTCCTCGACCAGTTTCTTCAGCGAGATTGAGTCCAGAAACTCGATCATCTTGTGGTTCAGGCTGGCCCAGAGGTCATGGGTCATGCAGCGCCCGGCATCGTCGCCCATGCAGTTTTCCTTGCCGGCACAACCGGTGGCGTCGATCGGCTCATCCACCGCGACAATGATGTCGGCCACCGTGATCTCGTCGCTCTTGCGGCCCAGCGAGTAACCGCCGCCCGGCCCGCGCGTGCTCTCTACCAGTTCATGCCGGCGCAGCTTGCCGAACAGCTGCTCCAGGTAGGACAAAGAGATCTGTTGACGCTGGCTGATGGCCGCCAGGGCCACTGGCCCGTTGTTCGAACGCAAGGCCAGATCGATCATCGCGGTAACGGCAAAACGGCCTTTGGTGGTCAGACGCATTCTCAATTCTCCTGATGGTGAAGCGGCCGGCGCGGGATCTGAACCTCGCCACCAGCTGTACCCGACTGATGTAGTCAAGTATAACAGAAACCTACTGTTTTGCTCGGCATTGGGCCGCGCGGCGCAGCCCAGGGGGCGCTCAAGTTGTGTCGCCCAGGCGCTGGCGCAGATGGGCAAGCAGGCAGTCGCAGGCCGGCTCGATCAGGTCGAGCGCAGCGTCAAAGCCTTGCAGACTGCCGAAATACGGGTCGGGCACCTCGTCGGTGGGGCTGGCCGGGTCAAAGGCCAGCAACAGGGCCAGGCGTTGGCGCTCCTCGGCCGGACAGCGCTCGATCAAGGCTGCCAGATTGGCATGGTCCATTGCCAGCAGCAGGTCGAAGCGGCTGAAATCCATGGCTTCCAGCGGGCGCGACCGGATGCCGTCCAGCCGATAACCCCGCCCGGCGGCTTGCGCCACTGCCCGCGGGTCAGGGCGGGTGCCGCGCCGGAAACCATGGGTGCCGGCCGAATCCACTGCCACCGTTGCAGCCAGCCCGACGCTGGCCAGCTTGCTGCGCAGCACGGCCTCGGCCATCGGCGACCGGCACAGATTGCCGGCGCAAACCATCAGCACCCGCAGGCGCGGCCGGGAGCGGCGCCATGACCACGGTGTCCACATGGTCGGCAAGGATAGCGGACGGCGCCGCAGCATTGTTTTGACCTGCGGTCTGCCCTGCCGCAGAAGGCTGCCGGGTAGCGCGCCTTGCAACCGGTGAAACCGCAGCATGGCGGCCCCGATGCGCTGGCGCGATGCCACCGGACAACACCCTACAGCCAACACCAAGAATTCCCTACAGCGCCAGGCTGCGCCCGTCCGCCTGGGAGACCGCTAGTGCAGTGTTCGATGCTGTGAGCGACTTAAGAAAACCGATGGATTTGCCGCTGTGGTTAGGCGCAAACCGCAGCCA
>JAYUQJ010000286.1:0-3729 GCA_043756825.1 Betaproteobacteria bacterium
GCCACCGCCACCGCCACCGCCACCGCCGGCACCCGCAGCACCGCCGCCCCGGGCCGCAGCGCCCGCTTTGCCACCCGGCCCGACCCAGGCCGAGCGCGAGGCCGCCATCGCCCTGGAGAAGGCCCTGACGCGCAAGCGGGAGCAGGAGGCCCAGCAGGCCGAGCAGGCACGTGAAGAAGCACAACGCCAGCGCTTGAAGGCACAGGCCGAGAAGCAGGTCGAGCAGCAGCGCCAGGCCGAAGCCCGGGCACGCCAGCGCGAGCAACAGGCCAGGGCCGACAAGGCTGACAAAGCCGAAAGGGCCGAGAAGGCCGCCGAGGACAAGCGCCAGAAGGCCGCCGCCGAAGCACGCCTGCGGGCCCAGCAGGAGGCCGAGGCCAAGGCCCAGGAGGCGCAGTTGGCCAGGCAACGTGAGGAAAACCTCAAACGCATGATGGGCCAGGCCGGCGCCACCGGGCCAGCCACGGCCACCGGCAATACCGCGCGTGACGCGGCGCCCTCAGCAGCCTATGCCGGGCGCATCAAGGCCTTCATCAAACCCAATATCCGCCTGCCGGTGGACGTGGCGGGCAACCCGATCACCGAGGTAGAGGTCAAGCTGGCACCCGACGGCAGCGTGATCAGCCGCCGTATCAGCAAGCCCAGCGGCAACGCCACCTGGGACAGCACCGTCTTGCGCGCCATCGACATCACCGCCACCCTGCCGCGCGACACCGATGGCCGGGTGCCACCCATCATGCTGCTGGTGTTTCCGCGCCAGGAGTAGCGCCCCCCTGGCTGCCGGGGCACGCGCGGGTCAGTGGTTCTCGCGGGCGTGGTTGATGGTGTATTTGGGGATTTCGATCAACACGTCGGCATCCGCCAGGATGGCCTGGCAGGCCAGGCGCGAATCGGGCTCCAGGCCCCAGGCCCTGTCGAGCAGGTCTTCTTCGTCCTCCTCCATGGCATTCAGCGAGCGCAGGCCCTGGCGCACGATCACATGGCAGGTGGTGCAGGCACAGCTCATGTCGCAGGCATGTTCCAGCGCCACGCCGTTGTCCAGCAGCGCCTCGCACAGGCTGGTGCCGCGCGGCGCGCTGATCTCACGGCCGGTGGGGCAAAGCTCGGGGTGGGGCAGGATCTTGATGACTGGCATGTCAGGCTTCTGTGTCAGAGGTCGTCGAGCTTGCGCCCGGTGAGTGCAGCCTGGATACCCCGGTTCATGCGCGCGGCAGCAAAGGCTTCGGTGCCCTCGGCCAGGCGCTCGACGGCACTGTCGATGGCAGCATGGTCGTCGCCCGCGGCGATCCGCCCCAGGTCTAGCAACAGACGCTCGATGGCGCCGTGTTCGGTGGCATCCAGCAACTCGCCATCGACCGCCAGGGCGGCCCGCGTGGCCAGGCTCGTGCGTTCGGCTTCGACGCGCGACTCACGCAGCGCGCGCGCCACCATGTCGCCCTCGGCACTGGCAAAGCCGTCCTTGAGCATCGCTGCGATCTGGTCGTCAGCCAGGCCGTAACTGGGTTTGACCACCACGGCTGCCTCCACGCCCGATCCCAGTTCGCGCGCCGACACACTGAGCAGGCCGTCGGCATCGACCTGAAAGGTCACCCGGATGCGCGCCGCACCGGCCACCATCGGCGGGATGCCCCGCAGCTCGAAGCGGGCCAGGCTGCGGCAATCGGCCACCAGCTCGCGCTCACCCTGCAGCACATGGATGGCCATCGCGGTCTGGCCGTCCTTGAAGGTGGTGAAGTCCTGGGCCTTGGCCACCGGGATCGTGCTGTTGCGTTCGATCACCCGCTCGACCAGGCCGCCCATGGTCTCCAGCCCCAGCGACAGGGGGATCACGTCCAGCAACAGCAATTCGCCGTCGCGCGCGTTGCCGGCCAGCGCATTGGCCTGCAGCGCCGCCCCCACCGCCACCACCTCGTCGGGGTTGAGGTTGGTCAGCGGCGCCCGGCCGAACAATTCGCCCACGGCGGCCGGCACCAGGGGCATGCGGGTCGAGCCCCCCACCATCACCACGCCCTGCACCTCGTCGCGCTTGACCTTGCCGTCGCGCAACACTTTGCGCACCAGGGCCAGGGTGCGATCGATCAAGGGGCGTGCCAGGGTCTCGAACTGGGCTCGGCTGACCGGCACGGCCAGCGCCTGGCCGGCCAGGCTGCAGCGCAGTACGGTCTCAGCGGCGCCGCTCAAGGCCTCCTTGGCGGCGCGGGCGGCCACCAGCACCGCGCGCTTGTCCGCAGGGCCCGTCGCCGCACGCCCGGCCTGGGCCAGCGCCCAATCGGCCAGGGCCTGGTCGACATCGTCGCCGCCCAGCGCCGCGTCGCCACCGGTGGCCACCACCTCGAACACCCCGCGCGACAGGCGCAGCAGGCTGATGTCGAAGGTGCCGCCACCCAGGTCGTAGACCGCATACAGGCCCTCGCTGGCGTTGTCCAGGCCGTAGGCCACCGCCGCGGCAGTGGGCTCGCTGATCAGGCGCAACACGTTCAGGCCGGCCAGCTGTGCAGCGTCCTTGGTGGCCTGGCGCTGGGCGTCGTCAAAATAGGCCGGCACGGTGATCACCGCGCCAAACAGATCGTCATTGAAGGTGTCTTCGGCCCGGTAGCGCAGCGTGGCCAGGATCTCGGCCGACACCTCCACCGGTGTCTTCACGCCGGCCCGCGTAGCCAGCGCCAGCATGCCGGGCTGATCGACGAAGCGGTAGGGCAGCTTGTCGGCGCCCTTGATGTCGGCCAGGCGCCGGCCCATGAAGCGTTTGACACTGGCCAGGGTGTTCTCGGGATCACGCGCCTGGGCCTCACGGGCCTCGAATCCGATCTCACGCCCACCCCCTTCGGTGTAGCGCACCACCGACGGCAGGATGTTGCGGCCTTGGCCATCGGGCAGACATTCGGCCACCCCGTGCCGCACCGCAGCCACCAGGGAGTGGGTAGTGCCCAGGTCGATGCCCACGGCGATGCGGCGGGCATGCGGATCGGGAGTCTGGCCAGGTTCGGAGAGTTGCAACAGCGCCATGGCGGAAGTGGACGGGTGGTCGTCGATCAGTGGGAGAAAGTCGGCTGCAGGCGGGCAACTCAGGCGTCGAGGGCGTCGAGGCGGCGGGCCATGTCGGCCCGAAATCGGGCCACGAACATCAGCGCACGCACCTGCAGGGCCGCCGCCCGGGCCTGCTGGGCCACATCGCCCGCACGGTCCAGGGTCTGCCCCAGGGTCGCCAGCAGGCCCTGCTCATCGCCGGCCACCGCCTCGTCCAGGGCCTGCACCGCCGGCAGGTCGGCGCCGGCTTCGTCCAGCGCCTCGCGCCAGGCCATCTGCTGCATCAAGAAGGCGCGCGGCATGGCGGTGTTGTTCTCCGCCTCGATCGCAGCGCCGCGCAGCTCACACAGGTAGGCTGCGCGCCGCAGCGGGTCTTTCAGGCGCTGGTAGGCCTGGTTCACCCGAACCGCCCATTGCATGGCCAGACGCTGGGCCGACCCACCCTCAGCGGCGAAACGGTCCGGGTGCACCTCGGCCTGCAAAGCGCGCCAGCGCTGGTCCAGCGCCGCAGGGTCGAGCGCAAACTGCGGGGCCAGGCCGAACAGCGTGAAGTCGTCGTCGCTCAGATTCATGGTTCAGGCTTGCGTGCACAAGAAAAAAGCGCGGGTGGTGGACGCCGCGCCTTGCCGGTAGCCGGGCTGAAACCCGGCGAAAGCCCTAGTGCAGGGTTCGACGCTGCTCGAGACATGAAACCGCGTCTTC
>JAYUQJ010000287.1:0-3729 GCA_043756825.1 Betaproteobacteria bacterium
ACCGCAGCCATGCCCAGTGGCATGGCGAGGATTTGCAACGCCGCCACAGCGGCAAATCCACGGTTTTATGTCGCGAATAGCGTTGAACACTGCACTAGAGTGCAGGCGACGCCGCCCCTGGAAAGCCCCCGTGCCTACGCCCAATCTGTTGCCTTGCGCTGACCCATCTGCACCCTCTGCACCCTCTGCACCATCTGCCGCAGCTGCCCGAGTTGCCCGAGTTGCCCGCGCCGCCCCGGGCACCCGACCAACCGGCCCGCGGGCGCCGCTGCGCTTGCGCCGTGGCCTGCTGGGACTGCTGGCGGGCCTGGTCGGGCTGGGCGTCGGCGCGGCCCAGGCCGGCCTGCCCGAGGTGGTGGCCCGCGCCAAGCCGGCGGTGGTGGCGGTGGGCTTGTACAACGCACTGTCCAACCCGCGCTTCACCTTCCGCGGCACCGGCTTCATGGTCGGTGACGGGCGCAGTCTGGTGACGAATGCGCATGTGATCCCCGAGGATCTGGCCGCCCAGCAGCAGCTGGCGATCCAGATGCCGGGCAACCGCCGGCCCGGCCAGGACGCCGCACCGGAAACCCGCAAGCTCACCCTGCTGCGCCAGGACCGGCTGCACGACCTGGCCCTGCTGCGCCTGGACGGCTCGCCCCTGCCGGTGCTGGACCTGGCCGATGACGATGCCGCACAGGAAGGCCAGGCCCTGGCCTTCATCGGCTTTCCGATCGGCGGATTGCTGGGTTTCTCCCCGGTGACGCACCGCGCCACCCTGTCGGCGATCACGCCGATCGCATTGCCGCCGCCCAGTTCACGTCAGCTCGACGCGGCCTCGGTGGCCCGTTTGCGCCAGGGGCCTTTCGACATCTACCAGCTCGACGCCACCGCCTACCCCGGTAACAGTGGCGGCCCGCTGATGGACGTGGACAGCGGCCGGGTGTTGGGCGTGGTCAACATGGTGCTGGTCAAGAACAGCAAGGAATCGGTGCTGAGCAGCCCGTCGGGCATCAGCTATGCCATCCCGGTGCGCTACGTGCGGGCGCTGCTGGCCGGCCCCTGAGCGGGCAGGTCCGAGCACCACCCAGTCGCTCAGGCCCGGCCCGCCGCATACACCGCCGCCTGCACCCGCGAGCTGAGCTTGAGCTTGCGCAGGATGTGCTGAACATGGATCTTGACCGTGGCCTCGGCAATGCCCAGGGCGCGCGCCACCTCCTTGTTGCTGGCGCCCCGGGCCACCTGGGCCAGGATCTCGCGTTCGCGTTGCGACAGGCTGTCGATAGGGTCGGGTTCGGCCGGCGGCGCGTGGGCCCGGGTCTCGACCCGGCTGGACTGGAAGGCATTCACCAGCTTGCTGGTCATTTCGGGGCTGACCACCGACTCGCCACGCACCGTGCGCAGGATGGCCGAGGCCAGCATGTCGCTGTCCACGGTCTTGAGCAGATAGCCGCAGGCGCCACCGCGCAAGGCCCGCCGCCAGGTCGTGTTCGTCTTCACTGACGGTCAGCATCAGCAGCCGCGCCGCCGGGGCCACTTCCCTCAGGCCGGCCAGCGCCGCCACCCCATTGACGCCCGGCATGTGGTTGTCCAGCAGGATCACATCGGACTGGGTCTGGGCGGCGCGCCGGTGCGCCTCGCTGGCATCGCCGGCTTCGGCCACCACCGCGAAACGCGCATCGCCGGCCAGCAGCGCAATCAGGCCGCGGCGGAACAAGGTGTGGTCATCGACCACCAGCACCCGGATCGGCACCCTGGACGTCATGCCGCCAGTGCCTGCCGCTCGGGCAGCTCGAGCACGATACAGGTGCCCGAACCCGGCACCGAGGCCACCTCGACCGACGCACCGATGCGCAGGGCACGCTCGCGCATGATGCGCAGGCCCACATGGGTCTGGTCGGCCAGGACCCGGTCGCCCTCGAAGCCACAGCCGTCATCACGCACCTCCACCCGCCACTGCGGCGCCTGCTGCACTTCGACCCAGACCGCGCTGGCCCGGGCATGCTTGCGCACATTGGACAAGGTCTCCTGCACCACGTGCAGCACCTGCACCTGCACGTCAGCGGCCAACGGCAGGCCGTCGCCGTGCAGCTCGAGGTGGGTGGCCAGGCCGGTCTGGTGCTCGAACTTCTGCAAGGTGGTCTGCAGCGCCGGCACGATGTCCTCGGTGTTGGTGCGGGTGCGGGTGCGGAAGTGCAGCAGCAGCTCGCGCACATCGCCCAGGCTTTCCTGCACGCCGGCGTCCAGCTCGCCCAGCGTCTTGTCGATCTGGGCGGCGTCCTGCCGCAGCAAGCCGTTGCGCAGCAGGCCGAGCTGGATCTTCAGGAAGGCCAGGCTCTGGGCGATCGAATCGTGCAGCTCGCGGGCAATGAAGCTGCGCTCGCCGGCCACCGCCGCCTCGCGCTGCAGCGCGCCGGCGCGCAGGCCCTTGATGGCGGCGGCCAGGTGGCTGGCCATGGTCTCCAGCAGCGCCCGGTCCTCGGCCGACAGCTGTGCCGCCGCGCGGTAGAACAGGTTCAGCTCGCCCACCATGCGCTCGTGCAGGCGCACCGGCACGCTGATCACGGTCTCGAAGCCGGCCCGCTCGCAGTGGCCCAGCAGGCCATCGGCGCCGGCCACCCGGATCGGGATCACCCGGGTGCTGGCCTGGCCCTGCGGCTGGCCACAGAAGCAATCGCCGGTGGGCAGGCAGCGCTCGACATCGGCCAGCGCCTGCGGCAGGCAGTCTGACGCCAGCAGCAGGTAGCGCTGGTTGGCTTCATCCGACCAGCGCACCGCCGATGCACCGGCGCGCGCCACCCGCCGCAGCAGACGGGCAAAACCCTGGGCCAACTCGTCCAGCGTGCTGGCCTGCGCGACAAAGGCCGAGGCCTCGTAAAGCGCGGTCAGGCGGGTGTGTTCGGCTTCCAGGCGCTCGGTCTTTTCCTGCACTTTGGCTTCGAGGCTCTGGTACAGGCCCTGCAGGGTCTGGGCCATCTGGTTGAAACCGGTCGACAGTGCACCAAACTCATCGGCGGTGCCCACCTCCACCCGCACCCCCAGGCCACCCTGGCCGGCCTGCAGCAGCCCGGACTGCAGCCGCGCCAGCGGATTGAAGACGAACAGGTAGGCCGAATACAGCAAGACCACCGCGCTGGCGATGGCCAGCGCCACCATCAGAAACTGGAAGGCATTGAGGACCGCCGTCAGCAAGGACAACTGCTGCTCGATGGCCGAGACGAAGGCATCGATGCGCACCACATAGGCGTCGGCCTGGGCGGCCACCGCTGCGGCGGGCGGCGCAGGCACGGCCGACCAGGCCTGGCGCAAATGCAGCCAACCTTGCTGCACGTCCGCAAAATATTGCTGGGTGCCCCTGTCCTTGGGCAGGAACAGCGGCCGCGCCGGGTCGCCGCTGCGCAGCAGCAGCAGGCTCTGGTCGAATTGCGCCACCAGGCTTGCGCTGCGCCGGAGGTCGGCGCCGGACAGGGTCTGGGCCATTCGCCAGGTCTGCATGCGCATCCGGCCGGCCTCGTTGACCGCCGCCGCACCGCCCTCGAGCTGCCAGGTCACCCACAGCGTCAGGCTGATCGACAGCAGCGCCATCAGCAGCAGCCCGCCACCGACGGCGCCGAGTTTGGTGGACAGGCTCCAGGCGCGGCGCATGACCCCAGTCTAGGAGCCTGTCGGGCTTGGGGATCGTCGGCTGCGAAACGGCCTCAGCGGTCCATTTTTTACCGGCTTTTTGTCCCATAGTTGAACTATGGGCCT
>JAYUQJ010000288.1:0-3726 GCA_043756825.1 Betaproteobacteria bacterium
CAGGTGCGCCAGTCGCCCGACGGCCAGAAGATCGTCAGCTACGGCACCAGCAGCTATGGCTATGACGTGCGCTGTGCGCGCGAATTCAAGGTCTTCACCAATGTCTATTCGACCGTGGTCGACCCGAAGAACTTCGACGAGAAAAGCTTTGTCGACATCGAGGCCGATGTCTGCATCATTCCGCCCAACAGCTTTGCGCTGGCCCGCACCGTCGAGTACTTTCGCATCCCGCGCAATGTGCTGACCATCTGCCTGGGCAAAAGCACCTATGCGCGCTGCGGCATCATCGTCAACGTCACCCCCTTCGAGCCCGAGTGGGAGGGCTTCGTGACGCTGGAGTTCAGCAACACCACGCCGCTGCCGGCCAAGATCTATGCCGGCGAGGGCTGTGCCCAGGTGCTGTTCTTCGAGAGCGACGAGGTCTGCGAAACCAGTTACAAGGACAGGGGCGGCAAGTACCAGGGTCAGCGCGGCGTGACGCTGCCCAAGGCCTGACCATGCCGCAGCCTGGGCCGAAGAGGATCCACCGATGAAATGGGAAGGTGAGCGACAGAGCGACAACGTCGAGGACCGGCGTGACGGCGCGGGCGGGGGCGGCGGCGGCCGGGGTTTTGGTGGCCGCAGCATCGGTCTGGGTTCGGTGGCGATTGCGCTGGTGGCCGGCTGGATCTTCGGCATCAACCCCCTGACGGTCCTGGGCCTGCTGGACGGCGGCGCCGGCGGCGTTCCCGCGCCGCAGTCGCAGACCGCCCCGGCAGCACGCAAGCCGCCGGCGCAAGACAGGCAGGCGGCCTTTGTCGCCACCGTGCTGGCCGATACCGAAGATGTCTGGCGCGAGCAGTTCAAGGCGCTGGGCAGCAATTACCGCGAGCCCAAGCTGGTGCTGTTTCGCGGCGTTACGCCCACCGCCTGCGGCCGCGGCGAAGCGGCGATGGGGCCCTTCTACTGCCCTGGCGACGAGAAGGTCTACATCGACCTGGCCTTCTACGACACCCTGCGCCAGCGCCTGGGTGCGCCGGGCGATTTTGCCCAGGCTTACGTGATCGCGCATGAGGTGGGCCACCATGTGCAGCACCTGCTCGGCGTGACCGCCAAGGTGGACGCGCAGCGCGGCAAGATCCCCGAAGCGCGGATGAACGCGCTGTCGGTGCGCCTGGAGTTGCAGGCCGACTGCCTGTCCGGCGTGTGGGCTTTCCACGGCCGGCGCATGCGCCAGATGCTGGAGCAGGGGGACGTGGAAGAGGCATTGAACGCGGCCTCGCAGATCGGTGACGACGCGCTGCAGCGCAAGGGCCAGGGCACGGTGCAGCCCGAGACCTTCACCCACGGCAGTTCGGCCCAGCGCGTGAACTGGTTCAAGCGCGGCCTGGCAGCCGGCCGGATGGCCGACTGCAATACCTTCGAGGCGCGCACGCTGTAGAAGCCTGTCGGACTTGGGGAACGTGGCTTGCAGTCTGGGCACCGTCGAATGTGACGCGCCAGGCGCGGTCATGGGCCTGGGATGCTCAGAAGGTTTGTACGAACCCGGCGTGGCCGAGCAGACCGTCCAGGCAGCGCTGAGCAAGGCGCAATGCACAGCCGTAGCGTGGCTGCGGTGAGCATTTGCAAGGCCGAGCGGGCTTGTCTGGGCGGGATGAGCGGCCTCGGCGGGTTTGTCACACCCGCTCATCGCGAACTGCGGGCGCTGCAGAGCCAGTCACAGCGCAGCCGGCCCTGGGTGTGCATGCGCCGGCGCCAGCGTATATACAGGCCCGGCACGGCCACCAGCCCCACGCACAGCAGCACCACTGGCATCGAGTGCATCAGCCAGGCCATGGGCAGGCCGGTCCAGCCGGCTACCCAGACCGCAAGAATGCTGTCCCACACCTGTTGTTCCACCTGGTGGCCCAGGGGGTGATTGAGGTGCCATTGCTTGATGTTGCTCAGTTGCTGCAGGGTCATCATCACCGACTCCAGAGCCTGGTCGTGATGCTAGACCTGCCATGGATACATGCATCCGTCGAAGTAGGGGGCTGTCCCGTTCGGAACGGACGACCCGCTGGCCGATGCGCTCAGACCGGGTAGCTGCCCGGCAGCAGGATGGACCGGTCGACCTGCCCGATCTGGGTGTGGCCGCAGAAGGCCATCGTCACGTCCAGCTCCTTGTGGAGGATCTGCAGCGCCTTGCTCACGCCGGCCTCGCCCATCGCGCCCAGGCCATAGGCCATGGCCCGGCCGATGTAGGTGCCGCGCGCGCCCAGGGCCCAGGCCTTGAGCACGTCCTGGCCGCTGCGGATGCCGCCGTCCATGTGCACCTCCAGCCGGCTGCCCACCTCGGCCACGATGGCCGGCAGCGCCTCGATGCTGGACGGCGCACCGTCGAGCTGGCGCCCGCCGTGGTTGCTGACCACGATCGCGTCGGCCCCGCTGTCGGCAGCCAGCCTGGCGTCCTCGACATCCATGATGCCCTTGAGGATGAACTTGCCACCCCATTGCTTCTTGACCCATTCGACATCGACCCAGGACAGTCGCGGGTCGAACTGCTCATTGGTCCAGGCGGCCAGCGAGTTCATGTCGCTGACCTCCTTGACATGGCCCACCAGATTGCCGAAGGTGTGGCGCCGGGTGCCGGCCATGCCCAGGCACCAGCGCGGCTTCATCATCAGGTTGATGATGTTGGCCAGGGTGGGCCGGGGCGGCGCGGTCAGGCCGTTCTTCAAATCCTTGTGGCGCTGGCCGATCACCTGCAGGTCGAGCGTCAGCACCAGGGCGCTGCAGCGGGCGCTGCGGGCGCGCTCGATCATGCGCACCATCGCCTCGCGGTCGCGCATCATGTAGAGCTGGAACCAGAACGGCGCCTGCGTGTGGGCGGCGATGTCCTCGATCGAGCAGATGCTCATCGTGCTCAGCGTGAAGGGGATGCCGAACTTCTCGGCCGCCTTGGCGGCGTGGATCTCGCCGTCGGCATGTTGCATGCCGGTCAGGCCCACCGGCGCGATGGCTACCGGCATCTTGACCGCCTGGCCGGCCATGGTGGTGGCCAGGCTGCGGTTCTCCATGTTCACCGCTACCCGCTGGCGCAACTTGATCTTCTGGAAATCGCTCTGGTTGGCGCGGTAGGTGCTCTCGGTCCAGCTGCCGCTGTCGGCATAGTCGTAGAACATGCGCGGCACGCGCCGCTGGGCCAGCTGGCGCAGGTCTTCGATGGTGGTGATCACGGTCATGGGGTGGGTCTCCTGAAGCCGGAATGCTAGCGGCGAGCTACCCACTCCAGCCGGAAACTTGCTCAGGCAAGACCGGAAAGCCAGGCCGCCGACCGTGCCGCGCTGGCGGCACACAGCGCGCGCAGCCAATCGGCGAACAGCCCAGCGGCGCCGCCGCGCGCATGCGGCACCAGCAGGTAGGGGTTGGCGGCCGGCACGGTGATGGGCGACAGCGCTTGCAGCGTGCCGGTGGAAAGCCAGTGCAAGGCCAGGGACGGCCGGGCCAGCGCCACGCCCTGGCCGGAGACGGCGGCCTCCAGCGTCAGGCCCAGGTCAACCAGTTTCGGACCGGCTGCGGGCTCGGGCCAGTCCAGACCGGCCTGGCGGAACCAGGGCGTCCAGGGCGCCGAGCGGGCCAGCGCGCAACTTGATGTCGGTGTCGTGCGGGGTGGATTCCAGGTAGGGAATGGACAGCAGCAGGTCCAGCTCGATACCCGGGTGGGCGCGGGTAAAACTCTCCAGGCCGGGCACCAGGATCTGCCGG
>JAYUQJ010000289.1:0-10497 GCA_043756825.1 Betaproteobacteria bacterium
GGCGGGCCAGCCCAGGGCGGCGGCGCGGGCGTCCAGCGCCGCCCGCACGGCCGGGTTGGCGGCGGGCAGGGTGTCCAGCCCGTCGATCAGGGCCTTGAAATAGAGCATCGTGCCGCCCACCAGCAGGGCGGTGCGGCCGCGCCGGTTGATCTGGCGGATCAGGCCTTGCGCGTCGGCCACGAACTGGGCCGCCGAATAGGCCTGGGTGGGCGCCAGGATGTCGATCAGGTGGTGCGGCACGGCAGCCCGCTCGGCTACGCTGGGCTTGGCAGTGCCAATGTCCAGCCCCTGGTAGACCTGGGCCGAGTCGACGCTGATGATCTCGACCGGCCAGCGCTGCGCGGCGGCCAGCGCCAATGCGCTCTTGCCGCTGGCGGTGGGGCCGGCGATGGCGATGGCGCCGAGGCTGGGCTTCATGCCGCCTGCAGCTGCCCGCCGTGGCGACGCACCAGGGTTTGGGCCACGCCCACGGTCAGGCCGGCGGCCACCGCCATGCCGACGGCCCAGGGGCGCACCGTGCCGTCCAGCGCCTGGCCCAGCCACAGGCCGGTGGCGAAGGCCACCAAGGCGGTGACGAAGCCGGCCAGGGCCGACGCCAGGCCGGCCGACCGCGGGAAGGGTGCCAACGCGCCGGTCTGGCCGCAGGGGTTGTGCACCCCGTGGCCCAGTGAGTACAGGCACAGCGGGACCATCACGGCCCAGACGGCGCGGTGGTCGGTGGCCGCCAGCGCGGCCATGCCCAGGGCGGCGCTGGCGGTGATGAAAGACGCCCGCCGCACCGCGCCGACCAGGCCGTGGGCGGGTATCCAGCGCCGGCACAACAGGGTGCCGGCGATGTAGCACAGCGATGCGCTGCTCATCACCGCCCCGGCCCAGGGCGGCGACAGGCCGAGCACCCGGATCAGCACAAACCCCGAGCCGGCCAGGAAGATGAAGATACCGCCATAGCTGCAGCCCACCAGCGCTGCCCAGGCCCGGAAGCCGGGGTGGCGCAGGGTGCGGCCCAGTTGCTGGAACACCGGTCCGAAGGTGGTGGATTCGGGCCGGCGCTGCGGTGCGGTCTCGGGCAGGCGCAGGGCAATGAAGCTGCCCAGCACCAGGCCCACGGCGGCCATGGCCCATACCGCCGCCCGCCAGCCCCAGGCCGACACCAGCACGCCGGCCACCAGCGGGCTGGCCACCGCCACAACGCCCAGCCAGGCCAGCGCCCGGGCCAGCACCATCACGCCTTCCTGCGGCTCGTACAAGTCGCGCACCATGGCGCGGGCGCACACCACCGCCGCCGACATGGCCGCGCCCTGCAGCGCCCGCCACACCACCACCTGGTCGATGTGGCCGGCCAGCGCTGCGCCCACGCTGGCCCCGGTGTACAGGGCCAGGCCCAGCAGCAGCACCGGGCGGCGGCCGATACGGTCGGCCACCGGCCCCCACACCAGCTGCGCCAGGCCGAAGGCCAGGATCAGGGCGGACATCGTCAGCTGTGCCGACGCCATGCCCGCGCCCAGATCGGCCGCCAGCGCCGGCAGGGCCGGCAGCATCAGGTCGGTGGTGATGGGCTGCAGGCCCATCAGCAGGGCCAGCAGCAGGGTGGCCAGGGCGTGCGAGGGCCGCACCTGCGGCGGGCGCAGCACGGCGGCGCCGGAGCCCATCAAAACCGCTCGTCGGGCCGCAGGTAGCGCCACTGGCCCACGGGCAGCTTGCCCAGCGCCACGCTGCCGATGCGCACCCGCTTCAGGCCCAGCACCTCCAGGCCCACCAGTTCGCACATGCGGCGGACCTGGCGCTTGCGGCCTTCGCGCAGCACGAAGCGCAGCTGGTCCTCGTTGGCCCAACTCACCCGGGCGGGCTTGAGGCGCCGGCCGTCCAGCTCCAGTCCCTGGTGCAGCAGGCGCATGTTCTCGGGCGGGAAGGGCAGGTGGCGCTCGTCCTCGCGGGCCGATTGCACCCGCACCAGGTACTCTTTCTCGATCAGGCTGTCTTCGCCGACCAGTTGCTTGGCCACCCGGCCGTCCTGGGTCAGCACCAGCAGGCCGGTGGAATCGATGTCCAGCCGGCCGGCGGGCGCCAGGCCGCGCACATGGCCGTGGTGCCATTTGAGTGGCAGGCTGTCGTCGGCCCAGCGGTTGGCGGCCGAGAACAACACCGACGCCGGCTGGTAGCCGTCTTCGGCCTGGCCCGACACATAGCCCATGGGCTTGTGCAGCAGCACGGTCACGCGCTGGGCCTGCTGGGTGCGGGCCAGTGGGTCGATGTCGATACGGGCATCGGACGCCACACGCTGGCCCAACACGGCGGGCCGGCCATTGACACGCACCCAGCCGGCCTCTATCCATTCGTCGGCCTCGCGGCGCGAGGCCAGGCCGCGCTCGGCCATCACCTTGGACAGGCGGGTGCCCTCGGGGGGGGCGCTGCCGTCGGGAGGGTTGGGGAAGCTCATGCGCCCGATTGGATCATGGCCGCTGGCGGCGCCTGCCCAGGCCACTGGCGGCGCTGCTCAAAAGCCCGCGCGAACGCCCAGTGCCAGCACGGTGTAATGGCTGCCCAGGCCGCCGGCGGTGCTGCTGTTGTAGGCCACTGGCAAATCGCTGAAGAACAAGGTGCTGCTCCAGCGGCCGCGCACAAAGCCACTGAACTGGGGCGTGATCTGGTAGGCGGCTTCCAGCACCAGCTGCTGGCTGTTGCGGTGGCCGGCCCGGCCGCGTCGGGCCAAGATCTCGTCCACCGCCTGGCGCCGGATGGTCTGCAGGGTGTAGCCGGCCTTCAGGGCCCAGGGACCGCCGCGCCAGGCTGCGTTGACCAGGGCCTGGGCATAGCGGCCTTGCCAGGCCAGCTCGCTGGCCACGTCCACGCCGTAGTCGCCGCTGCGGTCGATGAACTGGCGGATCACACCGCCCGACGCGCTGCAGGGCTGGGCCAGGTTGCCGAAGATGTCATTGCCGGTGAAGGCCAGGTGGTAATGGCAGCCGCCGCGGGTGGTGGTGGCGGTCAGCGCGCCATAGCTCAAGCGTGTCTGGCCCACGCCCAGGCCCAGGCTGACATCCCAGCGCGGGCCGAGCGGCCAGGTGGCCACCAGATCGGCCTGCCATTGGCGGTCTGAGGGCTGCTCGATGGTGACGCTGTCGAGCACCGCGCCGGGCACCTGCACCGCCGACGTGGTGGTGGTCTGGCCGGCCTGGTTGCCCCAACCCGACAGGCGCAGCGCGACTGCAGGGCGCGCACCGGCGGCGTCCATCAGGCGGTACTGGCCCGACAGGCGCCAGTGGTCGAAACGAAAATCGTCCACGCCGTCGCCGATGTCGCGCCGGCCGAGGGCCGCTTGCA
Source organism: Betaproteobacteria bacterium (assembly GCA_043756825.1). Lineage (GTDB taxonomy): Bacteria > Pseudomonadota > Gammaproteobacteria > Burkholderiales > Burkholderiaceae_C > Pseudaquabacterium. Next base: position 3,322 of record JAYUQJ010000289.1, read on the forward strand.
GCCACAGGCCGTCCAGCAGGCGCACCGCGCCCTCCAGCTGCTGGCTGCGGTAGCGGCCCGACGCGGCCACCGGCACGTTGTCCTGCAGGCGTATCGACTCCACCGGCCTGGCCAGTTGCTCTTGCTGCAGGCTGAGCACTGCCCGGACCGCATCGCGTTCGGGCAGGGCGGTGAGCAGGGCGTCGCCAGGCGCGGCCCAGGTGGCGCCGGCCAGCAAGCTGGCGCCTGCGCACCAAACAAATTGAGCAACCCGGTCGCGCAGCGTTCGTCGGGTGGCCGCTGAGGCCCGCCGCATGCTTATTCGGCCAGGGTGATGCTGCCGTTCAAGCCCCAGCCGGATACGGCCGTGGCCTTGGTCGCGCCGCCGCCGCTGTCGAGCTCGGTGGGCACGGCGATGGCCAAGGCCGGCAGCAGGCTGCCGTCGGCCTTGCGCAGGGGCACACCGTTGAGCACGATGCTGACCTTGTAGGTGCCGCGCAGGCTGCCGATGCCGGTGAAATCCTTGCCGATCTTGTTGACCGCAAAGTTCACCACATTGCCCAGCACGATGGGGTTGCCCATGCCGGCGGCGGTGGTCAGGGTGTTGGTGATGCCGGCCACGCTGCTGGTGAAATCGATGATCGCCTTCTTCTTGCCGTCGCTGGAGACACCGTAGACCACCGCGTTGGCGCCGGTCGGCACACTGATCTTCAGACCGGCCGCGGTGCGCTGGACGTTGACGTTGTCGATGTAGGCCTTGATCTCGCCCTTGCCGGTGGCGCTGGTCTCGGTGATGGACACCGCGGCGGTCACCTTCTGGTCGGCCGCGATGGCATAGGTGCCCACCTCGTTGAGCGTGACCTTGAGCAGCATGGCCTCGGCCATCGGCCAGGCGATGCTGATGCCGGCAGACGACTGGAACTGGCCCATCGAGTAGCTGCTGCTGGCCACGCCGTTGACCAGGCTGATCGAATCCGCCGCCAGAGTCAGGTAGTTGGTGGCGGGCGGTGCCGCCACCGTGCCGCTGACCTGGCTGGCCAGCGTGCTGCCCAGGGCCATGGTCAAAGGCGTGGGCGGCGCGACCAGCTGGGCGGTGTTGGCCGCCACGAAGTTAGTGATGGTGTCACTGTTCTGCTGCGCCTTGGTGACTGCGGTGAGGTCGGCCTCGGGCGCCCTGGCGATGGCTTCTGCCTGGGCCTTGAGGCCGGCGGCGCTGATCGCGCCCACGGCGTCGGCATTGAGCTTGGCCAATCCTGCCTTGACTTCGGCGCTGGTGCTGCTGGCGCCTGCGGCTCGCACCGCCGCAGCCTTGACCAGGCTGGCCACCACCGCCGCGTCCAGCGTGGTGCCGGCGCCGCTGCCGCTGCCGAGCGCGGCGCTGGTCTTGAGCACGCCGGCAAAGGCCGTGGCCACCTCGACATAAAGCGCCTGCTTGGCCGCGTCGCTGCTGGCGCCGCCCAGCCCGGCCAGCAGCTCGACGGTCTTCTGCAACAGCTGCTGCATCACCAGGGTCTTTTTGTACAGATCGGGGTCGGCCAGCGCGCCATTGGTCTTGAGCGCCGGGTCGACCGACTGCAGGTCGGTGCCGCCGGGCAGGCCCATCGAGGTCTTGATCTGCGCCTGGGTGAGCCCGGCCACCAGCAGGCTGGTGAGCGGCGTGACCACGCTGGACCCGGCCGGCGCCTTGAGCACGCCGGTGAACAACACGCCGGTGTCGGTGCTGACGCCGCCACGCACCACGATGCCGCTGGTGCAGCCGGCAGCAAAGGTGAATTTGCCGTTGGTGTCGGTAGTGACGCTGGCCTCGCCGGTGTCTGCCGCGCCGTTGCCACTGGTGTCGCACAGCGCAGTGGCGCCGCTGAGGTAGCCGTCCACGGCCACGCCACTGCTGGGGATCACCACCACGGCGGGCGGCGGGCTGTCGGCACCGCCACCGCAGGCCACCAGCAGCGCGGTGGCAGCGGCGGCGGCTGCGGCAGCCGGGGTCAAACGGTGGAGCTGCGGCATGGTGTCGTCCTGAGGGGGGCTGCGGCGATGGGCATCATGAGGCACCGGTGGCTCAGTTGAAGCTGATCGGGCCGACATTCAGGCCGTTGGCAAAGAAGCCAGGTGCGTTGCCAGGGCTGGTGACGTACTGCACATGGGTGCCTAGCACCTGGATATGGATCTCGGCCACACCGGCGGCCAGCGCCGCAGTGACGTTGGCAAAGGCGCAGGCGGTCTGCAGCGTGAAGGCGCTGAGCGGCAGGGTGTAGGTCTGCGCACCGTTGGCGGCCACCGTGGCGCTGCCCTTGACCTCGGGAGTACAGCCGCCGGCGGCAGGGCCCTTGAGGATCACGGCGTAAGTCGGGCGGGTCCTGGCCAACTCATCGTTGCTCCACACCGCCAGTCGCAGGTTGGTATAGCCCGCCACATTGGCCGTAGCGTTGCCGGGCGCCTTGACATAGGCGCCAAAACCCCAGGGCTTGGTGGTCGACTGGATGCCATAGCCGAAGTAGAAGCTGGGCGTGTCGTCGCCAGCACCCAGGCCGCTCCACCAGTCGGCCGCGCCGGCCGAGTCGTCGATGTAGCGGCCCGCGCTGCCGCCCTCGATCGACGCCCAGGGCGTGGGCGCCGCACTGTAGTTGCTGGCGTAAACCCCGTTGGTGAGCTTGACCAGGCCATTGGTGGACGTGCCGCCGCCGGCACTGGCCACGGCGGTGTAGTTGAGGTCGTCGAAGTAGTAGACGCTTTCGGCGGCGACCTTGGCGTCGAAGTGCGGGAAGATGCTGACCCGGTCGTAGACTTTGGCGGGGTTGAAAGTGCCGGCCGTCGGGCTGGCGTAGTTGAAGGTCAGCGTTTCCCAGGCATTGGCCTTGGTGGTGGTGGCGCGGGCCTCCATGTTGATGCCGCCGTCGATCGAGTTTTCGACCTTGAGCATGATCACCTCGCCCGCCGCCGGCGAGTAGACCTTGAGCGTGACCACCTTGCTGGTGGCGAAATCAAAGGCCGTGACGGTGTTGGCGCCGGTGCCGAGCGGGTCGATCGTGGCGCCGGCCCAGGTTTCGCTGCCAGGCACCTTGGTGAGCTTGACGACCTTGTTGGACGCCAGCGTGGGGTCGTTGGCGATCTCGGCGCCCAGGGCACCGAAGGCTGTCATCTTGAGCGCCGTGGCCGAGAAGTCGAGCGTGGTGGTGCCGCCAGCGCCACCACCGGAGGACGCAGCGCCCGGCAAGAAGGTGATGTCGTCGAAGTAATAGGTCTTGAGCGTGGACGCGGCCATGGCGCGGCCGAAGTCGAAGAAGATCGAGACCTTGTTGAAGGTCTTGGTCACGTCCAGCGCGGCGGTGCCGGCGGCCTGGTTCTTGAAATCGAAGGTCAGGGTTTCCCAGGCGCCGGCCTTGGTGGTGGTGGCCTCGGTCTCGACCGTGATGCGGTCATTGGTGCTGTCTTCAGCCTTCAGACGCACCGGGATGCCGGCGTCGGGCGAATACACGCGCACCGTCACACGGGTGTCGTTGGCATTGAAAGGCAGCTTGGGTGCAAAGCCGGCGCCGGCCTTGTTGCTGATGGTCACGCCGGCCCAGGTTTCGCTGTTGGCGCCGCGGGTGACCTTGCCCACCATGTTGCTGGCGCTGGTGGGGTCGGCTGCCAGCGCCGCGTCGGCGCCGCCGAAGCCGACAAAGCCGTAGTCGACCGTGGCCGAATCGAAGCTCACCGGCAGGGCCATCTGGGTCTTGACGACAGTGGAGAAGTCTTGCGAGCCGGTGTAGGCGGCGCTGTTCTTGTTGCCGGCGATGTCGGCGAACATGCCTGCAGCCACGTCCACCTTCAGGGTGCCGCTGGCATTGGCGGTGGGCGTGACCACCAGGGTGGCCGACTTGCCGTCTGCGGCCATCGCAAAAGCGCCCTTGGTACCGCCGGTGACGATAACGTCGTCGGTGGTGAAGCTGCTGCCCACCGACTCATTGAACGCGAAGGTGAACGTGACCGGCCCGTTGGTGCTGGCGGCGACCACGTTGTCGGTGATGACCACGGTGGGGGCCTGGGTGTCGGGCGTGCCCGATGCCTCACCGCCGCCGCAAGCCGCCAGCAGTGCGGCGATGGCCAGGGCGCTGGCAGACAGGGCGAAATGGCGGGTGGTCGTGTTCATGTTGATTCCTGATGGGTTGCCAAGGGCAAAGCGGGATGGCGCTTCACGCAACGGTAGTGCGGGACGGCGTGCGGCAGGTGGTGGGGCGATTGACGGGGCAGTAGGCAGGGCGGTAAGCGGGGCAAAGTGCAGGGCAATCGGGCCCGGTGCGTGTGAAAGCGCTTTCACAGCGCGAGATTAAAGGCTGATCAGGCGCAGCACAAGCGCGCCTGACCTGTGGCTTTCCCTTAAGGGTAGGGGTTGGGTCTCATGACGCGCGCCCCAGGCTGCGCGGCGCCACGGTCATGGTCTTGCCATCCGAGAAGCGCACTTGCAGCGCGACGCCAGTGGCATTGAAGGCCAGGTAGGTGGCGCGGCCGTCGGCCCGCTTGAACACCGAGTACAGCGGCGTGTCGGCGGTGATCGTGAAGTCGGGCCGGCCCATCTCCATCAGCGCCAGTTGCCAGTGCAGGGCGTGGCTGCGGGTGTCGCCCAATTCCACCGAACCCCAGCGGTCCCAGCGTGCCAGGCCCTGCAGCGGGTCGGCCAGGCCCATGTACTTGGCAAAGATGTCTTGCCAGACGTCGGCCGGTGGCGGGTTGGGCGGCTTCTGGTTGCGGTCGGCATAGAGCTGCATTTCGGGTACCAGCGCGGCCAGGTTGCGCTGGATGTAGGCGGTGTCACGCGCCAGGTAGAGCGACGCGGTCGTGATCGGCAGCAGGTTGATGCCCTTGATCTGGCGCGGCTCGTCGGTCCACCAGGTCTTGTGCATCAAGGCGCCGCCAAACAGCAGGCTGACCTCGACATTCTTGTACTCGGGCGGCAGCACCAGGCCGTGGATGTCGAACCAGTAGTGGTTGATGGCCTGGATCTCGGTGGCATACAGGTAGGCGCCCAGGTCACGCAGGCTGGCGTTGCCGGTGACCTCGGCCCACAGGATCAGACCTGCCCAGGCGTTGATGGCCTCGCTGGACGATTCCTGGTTGTTGCCAAACTCGCCCAGGCCGACGCCCGAGGCCCAGGAGTGGCCCTCGTAGGGGTCGAAATTGCGCAGGAAGGGAAAGTCGGCCCGGCCGCGCTCGGCGGTGGCGATGTCTGCCACCAGCAGGTCGACCATGCCGCCCCACTGGTCTCTGGCGGCCCAGGCCGGGTCGCGCAGCGCGATCTCGGCAACCGCACGTATCCAGTAGCCGTAGGTGAAGTGGTGGTCATTGATCTGCTCGACCGTGAAAAACTCGTCCGGGTAACTGGCCACCGCGCCGAGCGAGGCGCTGTAGTGGAAGTAGGTCTTGGCGCTGCCGCCCGAGAACCATTCCTCGACCCGGCCCTTCAGGGTCTTGAGCAACTGGTCGCGGCCTTCCTGATCGCCCTGCTGCTCGGCCACGTCCATCAGCTTGACGATGCGCTGCAGGCCCTTGCCCTGCCAGTAGGCGCCCTTGCCTTCCTCCAGCATCATGCGGCGGGCATTGCGCTTGTCGGTCTTGAGCAGGTCGGCCAGTTCTGCACCCCGCCCGGTGGTGGCCACGCCGGGCCAGTAGGGCACAAAGCCGCTGTAGGCATAGCGGGTCTTGAAGCTGGGTGCGGCCAGCAGCTTGATCTTGCCGCGAATGGTGTCAAAAGCGGCACCCAGCTTGCCGTCCAGCGCCGGGTTGTTGAACCAGTGATGGGGGTACAGGCCCAGCAGCGGTCCGGTGTCGGGGCCTTCCATGGCCCGGGTGGTGGCGGTGAAGGTGGTTTCCACCTGGCTGGCGGCGCGGTCGTAGCGCCAGTCCACCCGTGTGTCCTGGATGAAGGCGTAGGCGTGGCGGGTGAACAGCGTCAGGGTCGCGGCCGTGTCGTCGGGCAGGGCAGCGGCCGACAGGTAGCCCTTGCCAGCGGGCAGGCGGGCCAGCCATTCAGCATCAGACACCTTCTGCCAGGCCACGCCGGTGGGCCCGAACAAGGCATAAGCCTTGCCTTTGACAGCCACGCTCAGCACCCGGGTATCGACGCCGACGGCGGCGGTGGCGCCGGCGGGCAGGCGCAGGCGCAAGTCGCCGCGCGAGACCTGCACCGCCACATAGGGGTTGCCGTGGGCCACGGTGAAGCGCAACTGGTCGTTGCCCCGGTCCATGGCGATGTCGATCGACCAGTCGCTGGCCTTGACCAGCAGGGCCGGGCCGGGCTCGAAGGCCACCGCTCCGATCGTCAGCGGCAGGCTGTGCGGGTAATGGATCTCGGTGTCGCGCCGCTCCGACGGCCGCACCTCCTTGCTGGGCAGCGCCAGCTCCAGGCCGGCCGGCGAGGCCTTGACCGTGAGCGGCTGAACAAAGATCACCTCGGGCTTGGCATTGAACAACAGGGCCGAATACCACTGGTTGGTCTGCGCGGCGGTCTTTTTCAGCGCCTCGGTGCGGCCCGCTGCGTCGGGCATGGCCTTGTCGCCACTTTTGGGCTGCAGGAAGTAGTTGCCGGCCCCTTGCTTGACGGCCTGGGCGGCGGCGCCGGCCCCTAGCACCAGGCCCAACAGCGCGGCAATGCCGCAATGGAACGTGCATTTCATGATCGCTTCCTGGGCCGCCGGGCGCAGCCGATTGCCGGCATTATGTGAAAGCGCTTTCAAACCGTATGCTGTGGTTTACCCCGAAATCGAAATGCCTCCGTGCGAGCCTGCATCCCTTGGGTTGATTCAGCTTGTCATGCGTCCGGGATGGGCATCTTTCTAGGGAAAACACCAACGCCCTGGCAATTGACGACGGCGGGTCGGGTGCATAAGCTTCTGAAAGCGCTTTCACACAGACCGGGCAAACCTCACCATGACGCTATTCCACCCCTTCGGCCGGCTGGCCACCACGGACCGACCGCCCGTCGCGTCGCGGACCCGGCCGGTGGCCCGCGCTGGCAGTCCGCTGCGGCGCAGCCTGGCCGTGACCGCCGTGGCCCTGGCCGCCGCGCTGCCCGGTGCCAGCCGAGCGCTGGACTTCGGGCCGTTCACACTCACCGGTTTCGCGAAAGCGGAATTCGTCCGCGGCACCAACCACTGCATGGATTGCCAGTTTCTGCCGCTGGAGGCCAAGGACCGCTACTGGGCCGATGAGATCGTGCAG
>JAYUQJ010000290.1:0-3710 GCA_043756825.1 Betaproteobacteria bacterium
ATGCTCGCCGGGCCTGCAGCCCGCCTGTGCTTTGCGCCTAGATTTGGCCCGTTTTGGGGCCTCACGCGGGTGTCATTCATTTCGTCAACACCCTCTCAGGCCGGCAGGCGCGGCGCGGTCTGGTAGGGCTGCAGGTCGGCCTGGCGCGTCATCTGCCAGTAATCCACCAGGCGCCAGGGCATGGGCGAGAACACCCGGCCTTGCGCATTGCGGTACCAGTTGCGCATGCCGGGGTGGGTCCAGACCAGGTCGGCGTGTTCGGCGTCCACCCGCTGGTTGTACTCGTCGTGGGCCTGGGCCTGCACCTCCAGGCTGCCCAGGTCGCGCTCGAGCATCTCGCGCAGCAGGCCGGTGACATAGCGCACCTGGCATTCGCTGACGAAGATCAGGCTGCCGCCATGGGCCAGGCCGGTGTTCGGCCCGGTCAGGATGAACAGATTGGGATGGTCGGGCACGGTGATGCCCAGATAGGCGCGCGGGTTGTCGCCGGCCCACCGTTGCGCCAGCGGCAGGCCGGAGCGGCCGCGCACCGACAACGGCCCCAGCATCTTGCCGGGCTCGAATCCGGTGGCCAGCAGGATCACGTCGGCGCGGTGGCGCTGGCCGGTGGCGTCGACGAGCTGGTCGGCCTCGACCCGGTCCACCGCCGCGCAGACCAGGCGCACGTTGGGCCGCTTGAGCGCCTGGTACCAGCCGTTGTCGATCAGGATGCGTTTGCCGTAGGGCGGGTAGTCGGGCAGGCAGCGGGCCAGCAGGTCGGGTCGATCGGCCAGCTGGCCCTGCAGGTAATCGGTGAGCTGACGGCGCTGGCTGTCATTGCGGTGGTTCATGGCCCGCTGCGGGTGCGGCCAGGACGGATCGCGCCGCACCGTGGGCAGCAGGCCGTCGCCAAAGCGCCACATCAGGCCGAAGCGGTACCAGGCGTAGTAATAGGGCACGTTGGCCAGCAGCCACTGCGCCTCGGGGCTGACGCTGCCGTGGTAGTCCTGCGGCGGCCGGGCCCACTGCGGCGAGCGCTGGAACACCGTGACCGTGCGCGCCTCGGCGGCCACGCTGCGCAAAAACTGCATGGCACTGGCGCCGGTGCCGATGATGGCGACATCGCGGCCGGCCAGTGGCACCTCGTGGCGCCATTGGGCCGAGTGCCAGTGTTCGCCCGTGAAGCTGTCCAGGCCGGGGATGGACGCCAGCTTGGGGCGGTTCAGTTGGCCTACCGCCGTGATCACCGCATCGGCCCAGCGGGTGTGCAGGCTGCCGTCGGGCTCGCGGCTGTCGATCTGCCATTGCTGCCGGTCCTCGTGCCATTGCAGCGCGGTGGCCTCGGTGTTGAAGCGGATATGGCGCAGCAGGGCCAGGTCGGTGGCCACCCGGCGCTGGTATTGCCAGACTTCGTCGCGCTTGGCGTAGTTGCTGCTCCAGCCCAGGTTGGGTGCGAAGGAGTAGCTGTAGAAGTGGTTGGGCGTGTCCACCCCGGCTTCGGGGTAGCTGTTCTCGAACCAGGTGCCGCCCAGCTCGGCGTTCTTGTCGATCACCTCGAAGCCGATGCCCATCTGCTGCAGGCGGTGGGCCGCGCACAGGCCCGAGAAACCGGCACCGATCACCAGTACCTTGAACTGTGCGCGCCGCGCCGGCGCGGCGCCGCTGCGCCAATCCAGCCGGCGGTCGGCAAAGCCCATTTCCTCCATCGCCATGGGCACGTATTCGGGCGGCAGGGGCTCGCCCAGGCAGCAGCTCATCATGGCCAGCAGCCGCTCGGGCGGGGGCGTAGGGGGCAGCTCGCGCTGGCTGCTGGCCAATTCGTCCAGCACCCGGGCCAGGGCCGTGCGAACCGCTTGCTGGGCCTCGGGCGCCAGCCCGCCGCTGGGCTCGGCAAAGATCGCGATGTCACGCTTGGGCCGGAAGGGGTCGGCCAGCCAGCGCGGATCCTGGGTGATCTGCGCCAGGCACATCAGCAAGGTGGGTACCGAGGCCTGGGCCAGCGCCGCCTGGCGCATCGGATCGGGGCGGGTGGCTGGGTTCATGCGGGCGGGTCTCCGGTCGGACAGGCCGCCGCGCCGACGGCCTGCCGGCGGCAGTGTGCCGGGGCCGGCCGCGCCGCATCGCCGCCCAGGTGACAGGGCGGCGGGGCAAGGACCCCAGGCGAATCGCTGCGCCTTGTGGCGCGCACAATGCCGGGCGCATGCCGATTCCACCCGCCGACGACCCCCGATCCCTGGCTGTGCTGCAAGCCCGTTTCGGGCCCCGCTACCGCTGGTTCGTGCTGGCCACGGTGATGATCGGCCACATGGCGGCCCTGATGGCTGCCACGACGGTGAATGTGGCCGTGCCGGCGATCAGCCGCCAGTTTCAGCTCGGCCAGGATGAGGCGCAGTGGCTGGCCACCAGTTTCATGGGGGCCATGACGGTGTCCATGCTGTGCACGCCCTGGCTGCTGCAGCGCTTTGGCTACCGGCGCCTGTACGCCGCCCTGCTGTTGCTGCTGGGCAGTGGCGGGCTGGCGGGAGGGCTGGCGCCGGACATCGGCTGGGTGTTGGCAATGCGGACGGTGGAGGGCTTGGCCGCGGGTGTGCTGCAGACCATCCCGGCCGTCATCATCATGCATGCCTTTGCCAAGCACGAGCAGGGCCGGGCCATGGGGGTCTTCGGCTTTGGCACGGTGCTGGCACCGGCGCTGGGGCCCAGCGTGGGCGGCCTGCTGGTAGACGGCTTTGGCTGGCGTGCGATCTTCTTTTTCGTGCTGCCCTTCTGCATGGTGGCCGCCGTGATGGCCCAGCGCTGCATGCCCAACAGTGCGCCCGGGGGGGCGCAGATCAATCCCGATGCCCCGCCGCCCGACACCTGGAGCCTGCTGATGCTGGCCGTGCTGTTGGCCGCCCTGCTCAACGGCCTGGTCGGACTGCAGGGCGCCGCGCCGGCCTGGGGGGCCGCGCAGGTGGGCCTGGCCGCCGTGCTGATGGCGGCCTTTGTGCGGCGCCAGCGACGGGTGGCGGCGCCGCTGATGCAGCTGTCGCTGTATGGCCAGGCGGTGTTCCGGCGCGCCGCGCTGGTGGCGGTGATCTATGGCGCCGGTTTGTTCGGCAGCACCTACCTGCTGCCAGTGTTCATGCTGGTGGCGCTGGGCATGGGCCCATCCAGCGTGGGTTCGGTGCTGCTGCCGGCCGGACTGGCGCTGGCGCTGACCATCCCTCTGGCCGGCCGCCTGGCCGACAAGGTGCCGCTCTACCGCACCCTCACCGCAGGCCTGCTGTGCATGACCTTGTCCTTCGTGGTGATGGCCGGCGTGGGCGGCGCCACCGGCGTGGCCTGGCTCACTGCCTGGGCGGTGCTGGGGCGCATCGGCCTGGGCTGCGTGATCCCCTCGCTCAGCCTGTCGGCGATGCGGGTGCTGGATGCGCCGCGCATCGCCGCTGGGGCCAGCACCATGAACTTCCTGCGCCAACTGGGCGGCGCGATCAGCGTGAACCTGGTGGGCATCATGCTGGAATGGCGCCTGCAGGCCTATGCCGCGCGGGGCGCCGACGGCATCTTGCGCGCCTTCCACGAGGTCTTCGTGCTGATGGCGCTGTTGATGGGCGTGGCGGCCTGGGCGGCCTGGCAGATGCGGCCGCCGCGCCCGGCCTGAGAGACTGAGAGTTTTTCGATCATGCCCGCTCACCACCCCAAAACGCACCCGCTCGTCGTTGCAAATGCTCGCCATAGCCCGGGCTATG
>JAYUQJ010000291.1:0-3709 GCA_043756825.1 Betaproteobacteria bacterium
TGCTGGCGCTGCTGGAGCGCAATGGCTGGCCGCGCAACTGGATAGGCGGCAGTTTTCTGATCGCCACGGTGCTGGTCTACGCCGGCATCGGCCTGATGAGCCGCACCACCGACGAAAGTGAGTACTACGTGGCTGCCCGGCGTGTGCCGGCGGTCTACAACGGCATGGCGACCGCGGCCGACTGGATGTCGGCGGCGTCCTTCATCGGCACCGCCGGCGTGCTCTACCTGCAGGGCTTTGACGGGCTTGCCTATGTGCTGGGGTGGACCGGCGGCTACTGCCTGGTGGCGGTGCTGCTGGCGCCGTATCTGCGGCGCTTCGGCAAGTTCACCATCCCTGACTTTCTTGACGCCCGCTACGGTGGCAGCGCCACCCGGCTGATCGCGGTGGCAGCCACGGTGCTGGTGTCCTTCGTCTATGTGGTGGTCCAGGTCTACGGGGTGGGGCTGGTCACGTCCCACCTCACGGGCTTCAGCTTCGAAATCGGCATTTTCGTCGGCCTCGGCGGGGTGCTGGTCTGCTCCTTCCTGGGCGGCATGCGCGCCGTCACCTGGACCCAGGTGGCGCAGTACATCGTGCTCATCATTGCCTACATCGTGCCGGTGGTGTGGCTCAGCATCCACCAGACCGGATCCTGGCTGCCGATGTTCAGCTACCACCAGCAATTGGCGGTGGTCAGCCAGCGCGAGGCGCAGTTGCTGGTCGATCCGGCCGAGTTGCAAGTGCGCAAGCTGCTGTCTGATCGCGCCGACGAGGCGAGTCGCAAGCTGGCCGACGTGCCTGCGGCGATGGCCAGCGACCGCGATGCGATGGCGCGCGAGATCGAGCGCATGCGCGGCGACAACGCGCCGCTGGCGCGCATCCAGCAGGCCGAGCGCCGGCTCGAACGCATGCCCGCCAACGATGCCGACGCCCGCGTGGCCTATCAGCGCGAGCGTGACCTGGCGCGCGACCAATCCCTGCCGCTGGCCGGCCTGTCGCCGCAGGCCGGTAGCAGCGCGTCCCCTGCCGGTGGCGGCGCGCGCGTCAACTTCCTGGCGCTGGTGTTCTGCCTGATGCTGGGCACGGCGGCCCTGCCGCATGTGCTGTCCCGCTACTACACCACGCCGTCCGTGGCGGAGGCGCGGCGATCGGTGGGCTGGTCGCTGTTTTTCATCGTGCTGCTCTACATCAGCGCACCGGCGCTGGCGGTGATGGTCAAGTACCAGGTGTTCACCGAGCTGGTCGGCACCTCCTTTGGCAGCCTGCCAGACTGGATACGGCGCTGGAGCAAGCTGGATTCATCGCTGGTGTCGGTGCAGGACATCAATGGCGACGGTTTCCTGCAGTTTGCGGAGCTTCGGCTCGGCGGCGACATGATCGTGCTGGCCGCGCCCGAGCTGGGCGGTCTGCCTCTGGTGGTGACCTACCTGGTGGCGGCCGGTGGCCTGGCGGCGGCGCTGTCTACCGCCGACGGCTTGCTGCTGACCATCTCCAACGCGCTGTCGCACGATTTCATCTTCCGCATCGTCAGTTTGCGGGCATCGGCGATCAAGCGCGTGATGGTCAGCAAGATGATGGTGCTGGTCACGGCGGTGCTAGCGGCCTGGGTGGCATCACTGCGGGTGGCCAACATCCTGCCTTTTGTCGCGGCGGCCTTCTCACTGGCGGCGGCCACGTTTTTTCCGGCCCTGGTATTCGGCATCTTCTGGCGCCGCGCCAACCGGGCCGGTGCTGTGGCCGGCATGCTTGCCGGCGCCGGGCTGTGCCTGTGGTACATGGCCCGCAACCTGCCCGGTCCGCGGGCGATGTTGGGTTTGGGCCAGGTCGGCGCAGACCTGCGCTGGTTCGGCATCGACCCGGTCTCGGCCGGCGTGTTCGGTGTGCCGCTGGGCTGCCTGACGCTGGTGGTGGTGAGCCTGCTGACGGCGCCGCCCCAGGCCACCGAATTGGCGATGGTGGACGCGCTGCGGCGGCCCACACCTTGCGACGACCCTGCCTGACCTGCTTTGGCCGGCGTTGCAGGCTATAATCACGGGTTGTCCCTTTGCTGCACCGGTGACCTGACGCGCATTCAATTGCAAACCGGGCAGCTTCCGATCCCCGGAAACCACAAGGAGTGTCCATGCGTCACTACGAGATCGTGCTCTTGATCCACCCGGATCAGAGTGAACAGGTGCCAGCCATGCTGGACCGCTACAAAGCCATCGTCACCACGGCCAACGGCAAGGTGCACCGGGTGGAAGACTGGGGTCGGCGCCAGCTGGCTTACCAGATCCAGAAACTGGGCAAGGCGCACTATGTGTGCCTGAATGTCGAGTGCACCAAGGAAACCTTGGTCGAAATCGAGACCGGTTTCAAGTTCAACGATGCGGTGCTGCGCCACCTCACCGTGTCCAAGGCCAAGGCCGAGGCCAGCCCGTCCGTGATGATGAAGTCGGTTGAGCGCGAAGAGTCGCGCAAGTCGGCCCAGCAGGAGACCGCCGCCTGATTGACAACCCTGCCCTGCCCGGGCCGGCGGCGCAGATGAACCGATTGGTTCTGTCTGCCCAGCTGCTGGAACGAGGGGCCGTGCGCTACACGCCCGCCGGCTTGCCGGCCCTGGACTGCAGGCTGCAACATGAGTCCACAGTCACCGAAGATGGCCAGCCCCGCAAGGTCTCGCTCGAGATCAAGGCCTTGGCCATCGGCGCGATGTCACGGTCCCTGGGGGAATTGGTGTTGGGACAGTCGGGCCTTTTTGCCGGCTTCCTTGGCACCACCCGCAACGGGCGCGGCATGTTGTTTCACATCACCGAGCTGGCCCCTGGGGCGCTTGCGCCCGCGTCACCCGATCCAACACCGGCCACACCGTGGTCGAACAAATTCTGAAAGAGGTACACCATGCCCCCGCCCAGAGGTAAAGGTAAGTTTTCCAAGGACCGCAAGCCCAAGCGCAACACGCAATCGCTGCTGTTCAAGCGCAAGCGCTTCTGCCGCTTCACCGTCGCCAATGTGGTCGAGATCGACTACAAGGATGTCGACGTGCTGCGCGACTTCATCGGCGAGAACGGCAAGATCACGCCCGCCCGCCTGACCGGCACGCGTGCTTTCTACCAGCGCCAGCTGACCACGGCCATCAAGCGTGCGCGCTTCCTGGCTCTGGTGCCCTACAGCGACCAGCATCGCGTCTGAAGGAGTCCTCGCCATGCAAATCATCCTGCTCGAGAAAGTCGCCAACCTGGGTAATCTGGGCGACGTGGTCAAGGTCAAGGACGGCTACGCCCGCAATTTTCTGATCCCGTCCAAGCAAGCCCGTCGCGCCACCGAATCGGCCATCAAGGAATTCGAAGGGCGCCGTGCCGAGCTTGAGAAAGTCGCCAATGACAAGCTGTCCGCAGCCCAGGCCGTGGGCGAAAAGCTCAGCGGCAAGACTGTTGCCATCGCCCAGAAGGCGGGCGTGGACGGCCGCTTGTTCGGGTCGGTGACCAACGCCGATATCGCTGACGGTCTGAAGAAGCTGGGCTTCGACATCGCCAAGGCGCAGGTTCGCTTGCCCAACGGGCCGCTCAAGACCGTGGGCGAGCACATTGTCTCGGTGGCTGCGCACACCGATGTGCTGGTCGACGTGACGGTCAAGGTCTCGCCCGAGGCAGACTGAGAGACTGAGAGTTTTTCGATCATGCCCGCTCACCACCCCAAAACGCACCCGCTCGTCGTTGCAAATGCTCGCCATAGCCCGGGCTATGGC
>JAYUQJ010000292.1:0-10449 GCA_043756825.1 Betaproteobacteria bacterium
AAAGGTGCTACGAGGCGCTGCGCTGCTACCGGCCAGGCGACTGATCAGCCCAACAGCCCGCGCGGCGACGCGGCACGCGATTGCAGGGCCTGGCGGTACAAGGCCAGGTAGTGGCGCGCCGGGCCCGCCCAGGACAGATCCTGGGCCATGCCACGGGCCATCATCGCCGCCCAATCGGCCGGATGGCGGCGCGCGGCCAGGGCGCGCTGCAGGCAGGACTCCAGCGCGCCGGGGGTGGCCGCATCGAAGGTGAAGCCGGTCTGGCCTGCGGGGCTGTCGGTCACTGTGTCGGCCAGCCCGCCCACCCGGCGCACCAGCGGCAGGGTGCCGTAGCGCAGGCCATAGAGCTGAGTCAGGCCACAGGGCTCGAAACGCGAGGGCACCGCGATCACATCCGCTCCGGCAATCATCTGGTGGGCGCGCGTCTCGTCATAGCCGATATGCACCGCAACCCGCCCGGGGTAGGCCAGCTGTGCCGACTTGAAGGCCGATTCCAGCGCGGCATCGCCGCTGCCCTGCACAGCCAATTGCACGCCGGCCTGCACCATCATCGGCAAAGCGCCCAGCACCAGGTCCAGACCCTTCTGGGCGCTGAGCCGGCTGACCACCGTGACGATCATGGCGGTGTCGTCGTGTGCCAGGCCCATCAACGCCTGCAGGGCGTGACGGCAGCTGCGCTTGCCCACCAGGCGCCGGCTGTCGTAGCGCTCGGCAAGGGCTGCATCGGTGGCCGGGTTCCACACCACCGGGTCGATGCCATTGAGGATGCCGGTGACTTCAGCTGCCCGGCCACGGATCACGCCGTCCAGGCCGCAGCCGAATTCGGGCGTGGCGATTTCACGGGCGTAGCCGGGGCTGACCGTGCTCACCCGATCGGCGAACTTCAGCCCGGCCTTCATGAAGGACAACTGTCCGTGGAACTCCAGTCCGGTCGGGGCCATATAGCGTGAGCCCAGACCCAGCAACGGCCATTCCTGCAGCGGAAACAGGCCCTGAAACGCCAGGTTGTGCACCGTGTAGACCGACGCCGCCTGGCTCGGCCGGTGCTCGGCCAGGTAGGCACAACCCAGAGCGGCGTGCCAGTCATGGGCATGCAGCACTTCGGGCACCCAGTCGCCATCGGCATCGTCAGCGGCCAGGTGGGCCGCCACCCAGCCCAGCAGGGCAAAGCGGCGCAGGTTGTCGGGCCACTCCACCCCGTCGCTGGCCTGGTAGGGGCTGCCGCCACGCCGGTACAAATAGGGTGCGTCGATCACATAGACCGGCAGTGGGTTGCCAGCCAGCCGGCCGAGCAGCAGGCGCACCCGCAGCGCGCCGAAGCATGGGCCGATGTCGATCACCAGACGCGCCGAATGCAAGGCGTCCAGGATGGCGGGCAGGCCGGGCAGCAGCAGGCGCACATCGGCACCGGCCGCCGCCAGGGCCGGGGGCAGTGCGGCCACCACGTCGGCCAGGCCGCCGGTCTTGACCAGCGGATAAAGCTCGGCTGCCACATGCAAGACGCGCAGCCCGCCGACCGGCGGCGCCGAGACCGGCTTCAACTGCGCCGCGCCTGCAGCATGCCCCGGGTGAGCAGGGTCACGCCCGGCTCGCTGCGGTGGAAGCGGCGGGCGTCCTGCACCGGGTGAGCACGCCGATGCGGCGGATGCCCGAGTTCAGGCAATTGCTCAGCGCAAAGTCGATGGTGCGGAACTTGCGGCCAAAGTGGACCGTCGGCTTGGCGCGGCGGTCGATCAGGTCTGTCAGGCGGCGGCCACAGCCGCCTGACAGCACCAGCGCCACGGTGGGCCTGGGCCGGCCGAAAGGGGACGCGATCTCGCTGTGGGGCATGGGCTGGTCTCTACCGTCAACGGCCGGCTTGCTGGCAGCGGCCGCGAGCAACAACCGGGTTTCAAGATGCATGGTGCCATGCCCAACTGAGGTTTTCGGCCCGGCAAGGCATGAATAATGCGAACTGACATTCAGCCCTGGCGTACACCCGGCTTGGGCTTGTGCCGGGCAGGCGCGAACGCCCCTGTCGACCCCATCCGAGACCCCCATGAGCGACCTCCATCTGCCGGCAGCGCCGGCCGCCGACACCCTGGCTGCCCGCGTCGAGCGCCACCTGCTCTACACCGTGGGCGTGGCACCCGCCCACGCCTCGCCGGCCGATTTGATGACCGCTGTTTCGCAGGTGGCGCGGGCCGAGTTGTCGCGCCGCTGGGTGGCCGGTGACGCGGTGGACCGCGCGCTCAAGGCACGCCGGGTCTACTACTTGTCGATGGAGTTCCTGATCGGCCGCAGCTTGGGCAATGCCCTGGCCGCGCTGGGGCTGGACAGCGCCGCCGCCGGCAGCGTGGGCCACCATGCACGCACCCTCGAGGACATCCGCGCCTGCGAGCCGGACGCTGCGCTGGGCAATGGCGGCCTGGGCCGCCTAGCGGCCTGCTTTCTCGATTCGATGGCCAGCGTCGGCCTGCCCAGCTACGGCTACGGCATCCGCTACGAGTTCGGCATGTTCGCGCAAAGCATCCAGGCCGGCCGGCAGATCGAGCATCCCGATCCCTGGCTGGCAGACGGCACGCCCTGGGAATTTCCGCGCCAGGCGGTGCACTACCCGGTGCGCTTCGGCGGCTGGGTCGAGCGCGCTGAATCGCCCGATTCGGTACCGGTATGGCGCCATGCCGGCGAGGTCAGTGCCAAGGCCTATGACCATGTGATCCCGGGCCACGGCACCGAGCGGGTCAGCACCTTGCGCCTGTGGCGGGCCGCCGCGCCGGCCCATATCGACTTGCAGGCCTTCAACTCGGGCGACTATGCGCGCGCGGCCGAGTTCAAGAATCAGTTCGAGAACATCAGCTGGGTGCTCTACCCCAACGACAGCACCCCGGCCGGGCGCGAGCTGCGGCTGCGCCAGGAATACTTCTTCACCTCAGCGTCGATCCAGGACATCCTGGCACGCCACCTGCTAGAGCACGGCAGCCTGGTCAACCTGGCCGAAAAAGTCGCCATCCACCTCAATGACACCCACCCGGCCATTGGCGTGGCCGAGTTGATGCGTCTGCTGGTGGACGAGCACGGCTTTGCCTGGAGCCCGGCCTGGGCCATCACCCAGAACACCTTCAGCTACACCAACCACACCCTGATGCCCGAGGCGCTGGAGACCTGGCCGGTGGCCTTGATGCAGCAGGTGCTGCCGCGTCACCTGGAAATCATCTTCCGCATCAACCACGATTTCTTGCGCCAGGCCGAGGCCCTGCGGCCGGGCGACATGGATTTCCAGCGCCGCCTTTCGCTGATCGACGAAGGCGCCCATGGTGGCCAAGAGCGCCGCGTGCGGATGGCCCACCTGTCGATCGTGGGCAGCCACCAGGTCAACGGCGTGTCCAGGTTGCACAGCGACCTGCTGGTGCAGACCATCTTTGCCGACTTTGCCGCCCTCTGGCCCGGCCGCTTCACCAACATGACCAATGGGGTCACGCCGCGGCGCTGGCTGGCCCAGGCCAACCCGGGCCTGACCGCGCTGCTGGACGAAACCCTGGGCAACACCTGGCGCCGCGACCTGGGCCTGCTCCAGGGTTTGCTGCCCCAGGCCGACGACCCGGCCTTTCGGCATGCCTTCATGGCCATCAAGCAGGCCAACAAGCAGCGCCTGGCGGCCTTGATCCAGCGCAGCACCGGCATCCGGGTCGACCCAGCCAGCCTGTTCGATGTGCAGGTCAAGCGCATCCACGAGTACAAGCGCCAGCTGCTCAACCTGCTGCATGCGGTGACCCGCTACCAGGCCATCCTGGCCCGGCCCGAGGCCGACTGGCAGCCTCGCACGGTGATCTTCGCCGGCAAGGCCGCCTCCAGCTACACCAGCGCCAAGAACATCATCCGGCTGGCCCATGACGTGGGCCAGGTCATCAACCACGACCCGCGCATCGGCGACCGGCTGAAGGTGGTGTTCATCCCCAACTACGGGGTGTCGGTGGCTGAGGTGATCATGCCCGGGGCCGACCTGTCCGAGCAGATCTCCACCGCCGGCACCGAGGCCTCGGGCACCGGCAACATGAAGCTGGCGCTGAACGGCGCACTCACCATCGGCACCGACGATGGCGCCAATATCGAGATCCGCCAGGCCGTCGGCGACGCCAACATCTTCATTTTCGGCAAGCTGGCGCATGAGGTGAGCGCGCTGCGCGCCGCCGGCTACCAGCCCTTGCGCCTGTACGAGGGCGATGCCCAGCTCAAGGCGGTGCTCGACAGCATCGCCGGCGGCGCCTTCTCGCCCGACGAGCCGGCGCGCTACCGCGGCCTGATCGACAGCCTGCTGTGGGGTGGCGACCATTACCTGCTGCTGGCCGATTACCGGGCCTATGTCGACGCCCAGGCCCGGGTGGACGCCACCTACCGCGACCCCGAGGCCTGGGCCCGAATGGCCATTGCCAATGTGGCCGGCATGGGGCCGTTCTCGGCCGACCGCACGATCCGCGAATACGCCCGCCAGATCTGGCATGTGGCGCCGCAGGCCTGAACCATCCACCCCCACCGGGCCCGCCCATGCTCAGCCCCCAGGACATCGACCAGATTCGCCACGGGCGCTGCGGCGACCCCTTCGCCCTGCTCGGCCCGCACCGCGACGCTGCCGGCCAGGCCTGGGTGCGCAGCTTCCAGCCTGGCGCCCGCGCGCTGGCGGTGATAGGCGCGACCGACGCCAGTCTGCTGGGCAGCTTGCACCAGGTACATGCCGACGGCGTATTCGAGGGGCCGGTGGCGCTGCCTGAATCGGGCACCGCCTACCGTCTGCACATCACCTGGCAGGACGGCTCGTCGCAGGTGCTGGACGACCCCTATCGATTTGGCCCGCTGCTGGGCGCGCTGGACGCCTGGTTGCTGGCCCAGGGCACCCACCTGCGCCCCTTCGAGGTGCTGGGCGCGCAGGTCCGCAGCCTGGACGGGGTGGTCGGATGCGGCTTCAGTGTCTGGGCGCCGAACGCCCAGCGGGTCAGCGTGGTCGGCGATTTCAACCTCTGGGACGGCCGCCGCCATGCCATGCGCCTGCGCCTTGAATGCGGCGTGTGGGAATTGTTCATCCCGGGTGTCGGGTTGGGCAGCCGCTACAAATTCGACTTGCTCGGCCCGCAGGGCCAGCAGTTGCCGCAGAAGGCCGACCCGATGGGCCGGGCTGCCGAATTGCGCCCGGCCACCGCCAGCCTGGTGGCGCCGCTGCCGCCCAGACTGGCCGCATCGGCGCAGCGCCAGGCTGCCAATGCGCAGGGCGCAGCCATCAGCATCTACGAGGTGCACCTCGGCTCGTGGCGGCGCAAGCCCGAAGACGAAGGGCGCTGGTTGAATTGGGATGAACTGGCCGCCACCCTGATCCCCTATGCGGTGTCGCTGGGCTTCAGCCATGTCGAGTTGCTGCCCATCAGCGAGCATCCCTTCGACGGCTCCTGGGGCTACCAACCGGTGGGTCTGTACGCCCCGACCGCGCGCTTTGGTGACCCCGCCGGGTTGGGCCGCTTCGTGCAGGCCGCTCACGACCAGGGTCTGGGCGTGATCCTGGACTGGGTGCCGGCGCACTTTCCTACCGATGCCCATGGGCCGGCCTCGTTCGACGGCACCCAGCTTTACGAGTACGCCGACCCGCGCGAGGGCTACCACCCCGACTGGAACACCCTGATCTACAACCTCGGCCGCACCGAGGTGCGCAACATCCTGGTCGGCAATGCCCTGTATTGGCTCGAATGTTTCGGCGTGGACGGCCTGCGCGTGGACGCGGTGGCATCCATGCTGTACCGCGACTACAGCCGCAAGGCCGGCGAATGGGTCCCCAATGTGCACGGCGGGCGCGAAAACCTCGAGGCGATTGCCTTTCTCAAACGCCTGAACGAGGTGGTGGGTAGCGAACGCCCGCAGGCCATCACCCTGGCAGAAGAATCCACGGCCTTTCCGGCGGTCTCGCGGCCCACCTTTGCGGGCGGCCTGGGCTTCCACTACAAATGGAATATGGGCTGGATGCACGACACCCTGGCCTACATGGCGCGCGACCCGGTCCACCGCGCCCACCACCAGGCCGAGCTGAGCTTCGGCCTGGTCTACGCCTTCAACGAGAACTTCGTGCTGCCGATCTCGCATGACGAAGTGGTGCACGGCAAGGGTTCGCTGCTGGGCAAGATGCCGGGCGACGACTGGCAGCGATTCGCCAACCTGCGCGCCTACTACGGCTTCATGTGGGGCCACCCGGGCAAGAAACTGCTGTTCATGGGCTGCGAGTTCGGCCAGCAGCGCGAATGGAATTTCGACGCCAGCCTCGACTGGCATCTGCTGGACCTGCCGGCGCATGCCGGTGTGCAGCGACTGGTGGCCGACCTGAACCACCTGCAGCGCGCCCTGCCGGCACTGCACCAGCGCGATTTCACCCCCGACGGCTTCGAGTGGATTGACCACCAGGACAGCGCGCGCAGCCTGTTGGCCTTTGTGCGGCATGGCGAGGCGGGCAGCGCACCGGTGCTGGTGCTGTGCAATTTCACGCCCGTGGTGCAGACCGGCTGGCGCGTGGGCGTGCCCCGGGCCGGCACCTGGGTCGAGCGCCTGAACACCGACTCGGCCCACTACGGCGGCAGCAACCTGGGCACGCCGCTGGGCCAAGCCCGCAGCGAGCTGGTCGGCGCCCACGGCCGGGCCCAGTCGATCGTGGTCGACATGCCGCCGCTGGCGACGGTCTTCCTGCTGTGCCGGCCCTGAATCCGGCTCCCCTCGATTTACTGCCCGGCCACCCCACCCCGCTGGGGGCGCACTGGGACGGCCGGGGCCTGAACATCGCGGTGGTATCGACCCAGGCCCAGGCCATCGAGCTGTGCCTGTTCGACCCCGGCGGCCAGCGTGAGACCCACCGGGCCCGCCTGCCCGGCCACACCCTGGACATCTGGCACGGCTACCTGCCCTGCCCGGGCGGTGCCGGCCCGGGCCAGCCCGGCCAGCTCTACGGCCTGCGTGCCCATGGCCCCTGGCGGCCCGATCGGGGCCAGCGCTTCAACCCGCGCAAGCTGCTGCTCGATCCCCAGGCGCGCGCCATCGTCGGCGAATTCGACTGGGGCCCCGAGCACTTCGGCCACGACGGCCTGCAGCCTGCGCAACCCGACCCGCGCGACAACGCCGCCACGGCGCTGAAGTGCCGGGTGGTGCACGACCACTTCGATTGGGGCGACGACCGCCCGCTGCGCACGCCGCTGGCCGACACGGTGCTATACGAGCTGCATGTCAAGGGCTTCAGCCGCAGCAATCCGGCGCTGCCGGAAGCCCTGCGCGGCACCTATGCCGGGCTGGCCCACCCGGCTTCGCTGCGCCATCTGCAGGCACTCGGCATCACCGCAGTCAGCCTGCTGCCGGTGCATCAATGGCTGGACGAGCAGCGCCTGGTCGCGCTGGGCCTGCGCAACCACTGGGGCTACAACACCCTTGGCTTCTTCTGCCCGGCGCCGCGCCTGGCGGCCAACCCGGACGACGCGCGCAGTGAGTTTCGCCGCATGGTGCGCGCCCTGCACCAGGCCGGTATCGAGGTGATGCTCGACGTCGTGTTCAACCACAGTGCCGAGAGCGACCAACACGGACCCACGCTGTGCTGGCGCGGGCTGGACAACGCCGGCAGCTACCGCCTGCCGCCCGAGCACCGGGACGCCTACGACAACTTCAGCGGCTGCGGCAACACCCTGGATCTGCGCCAGCCGCGCATGTTGCAGTTGGTGCTGGACAGTCTGCGTTTCTGGGCTGGCGAGATGCACGTGGACGGCTTCCGCTTCGACCTGGCCACCGTGCTGGCCCGCGGCGACCACGGCTTCGAGCGCGACGGGCCCTTCTTCAAGGCCGTGTTGCAAGACCCGCTGCTGGGCCGGCTGCTGGCCGACGGCAAGCTGGTGGCCGAACCCTGGGACATCGGCCCGGGCGGCTACCAGGTGGGCAACTTTCCCAACGGCTGGCTGGAATGGAATGACGGCTTCCGCGACACCATGCGCGCCTTCTGGCTCGGTGGCAATGTCACGCGGGGGCAGTTTGCCCAGGCCCTGGCCGGGTCGGCCCGGCGCCTGCAGGCGCGCCGTCGCCTGCCCGGGGAATCGGTCAACTACATCGTCTCGCACGACGGCTTCACCCTGCGGGATCTGGTCAGCCACGACGTCCGCCACAACCTGGCCAATGGCGAGGGCAACCGCGATGGCCATGGCCACAACCTGAGCTGGAACTGCGGCAGCGAAGGCCCCACCGATGATCCAGACGTGCTGCGCTTGCGCGCCCGGTTGCAGCGCGCCCTGCTGGCCACCCTGCTTTTGAGCCAGGGTACGCCCATGCTGGCAGCCGGTGACGAACTGGGCCACACCCAACAGGGCAACAACAATCCCTACTGCCAGGACAACCCCATCAGCTGGATAGCCTGGACCCTGGCCGACCCCGACCTGCTGCGCTTCACCCAGGCCCTGCTGGCCCTGCGGCGCGCCTGGCAACCCCTGGGGCCGCGCTGGTACACCGGTTTGCCGGATGCCCAGGGCCGGGCCGATCTGGCCTGGCTGCGCCGCACTGGCCAAGCACTCAACGACTGGGACTGGAGCCAATCCGCGTCCCGCGTGCTGGGCGCACTGGTGGGTGCGCCGGGCCGCGGCACCGGCCGCCTGCTGATGCTGTTCAATGCCGAGCCCCAGGCCACCCCGTTCATCCTGCCGCCCGGTGTCTGGCACTGCTGGCTCGACAGCAGCGCTGCAGCGGGTAGCGCCGAAGCTGGGCCGCCGGCAGCGGCCGGCGACCCGATGCAAGCGCCCGGCCCGTGGCGCGGGCACTACCCCTTGCCGGGCCGCAGCGTGGTGTTGCTGTCCGCCAGCGACTGACCCCCTGCCGGAGACACCCCCTCATGCGATTTCCCCGCGCCAGCGGCGTACTGCTGCACCCCACCAGCCTGCCGGGCCCGCATGGCAGTGGCGACCTCGGACCGGCTGCGCACCACTTCGTGGACTGGTTGCACGGCGCCGGTCAAAGCCTGTGGCAGATGCTGCCACTGGGCGGCATCGGCCCGGGCAACTCGCCCTACATGAGCAGCTCGGCCTTTGCCGGCAACCTGCTGCTGATCGACCTGGGCGAGCTGCAGCAACGCGGCTGGCTGGGCGCGCAGGCCCTGGCCCATCCGCCCTCGGCCGACCCACACCGAATCGACTTTGCCAACCTGGTTCCCTGGCGCATGGCGCGCCTGGGCGAGGCCGCGCGGGCGTTCTTCAGCCAGGCCGGCAGGGCCGAGCACGCGGCGTTTGAGCGCTTCTGCCTGGCCCAGGCCGATTGGCTGGACGACCATGCCTTGTTCATGACACTGTGCGAGGCCAGCGACGGGGCCGACTGGTGCGACTGGCCCGACGGGCTGGCCCGGCGTTCACCGGAAGCGCTGGCCTCGGCACGCGAGCAACACCGGTCGCGGATCGATTTCTTCCGCTTCTGCCAGTGGTGCTTCTTGCGCCAATGGGCCGCGCTGCGCAGCCACGCGCATGCCAAGGGCATCAAGATCGTGGGCGATGCGCCGATCTTCATTGCCTACCAGAGCGCCGAGGTCTGGGCCCGGCAGGACCTGTTCGAGCTGGACCCCTCCGGCAAACCCCAGGTGGTGGCAGGCGTGCCGCCCGACTACTTCAGTGCCACCGGCCAGCGCTGGGGCAATCCCCTGTACCGCTGGCCAGCCCATGCGGCTGAAGCCTATGCCTGGTGGATACAGCGCATCCGACGCACCCTGGACCTGGTGGACATCGTGCGCATCGACCACTTTCGCGGCTTTGCCGACTACTGGGAGATACCGGCCAGCGAACCCACCGCCGTCAAGGGGCGCTGGCTGCCCGGCCCCGGCATGGCGCTGTTCGACGCCGTGACCGCCGCACTGGGCCCGGTGCCGCTGATTGCCGAAGACCTGGGCCAGCTGTCACCGGCAGTGGCCGATCTGCTGCAGGCCAGCCAGTTTCCTGGGATGGCCATCCTGCAGTTCGCCTTTGGCGATGGCGCCCACAACCCCTTTCTGCCGCACAAGCACCGCCAGCACAGCGTGGTCTATACCGGCACCCACGACAACGACACCAGCACCGGCTGGTGGGCCCACAGCGCCAGCGACGCCGAACGCCACCACGCCCGCGCCTACCTGGGCACCGATGGACACGACATCGCCTGGGCCATGATGCGGGCGGCCTGCGCCTCGGTGGCCGACACCGTGGTGCACCCGATGCAGGACATCCTGGTGCTGCCCGGCAGCTGCCGCATGAACCTGCCGGGCAGCCCGTCGGGCTGGTGGGTCTGGCGCTTCGCCTGGGACGACGTGCATCCCTGGCACAGCCAGCGCCTGGCCGACATGACTGCGCTCTACGGGCGCCGCTAGTACTCCGACCCATAAGTTTCGGAACATGATGAAAACGATGGATTCGTTTGCCAGGCTAGGCGCAAACCACAGCCATAGCTTTTGCTATGGCG
>JAYUQJ010000293.1:0-3707 GCA_043756825.1 Betaproteobacteria bacterium
GCCGACGACCGGCTGTGCGCCCATGCCACCGGCACCTTCAAGGTCTTGCGGGCCTTGCCGGCGCACGGCAGCACCCCTTCCCCCACTCCCACGCCTGACCCCCTCAACCCCAAGGAAGACGCATGAACAATCTCATCAACCGGCAATGGCATCTGGCATCGCGCCCCAGCGGCGAGCCCACCGCCGCCAATTTCAAGCTGGTCGAAGCCGCGGTACCCGAGCCGGCGGACGGCCAGGTGCTGGTGCGCCACCACTACATGAGCCTGGACCCGTACATGCGTGGCCGCATGAACGACGGCAAGAGCTATGCCATGCCCCAGGCGCTGAACGACGTGATGGGCGGCGGCACGGTGGGCGAGGTGGTGGCCTCGCGCCACCCGAAGTACGCGGCCGGTGACACGGTGCTGGGCATGGGTGGCTGGCAGCAGTACCGGGTGGTCGATGCCAGCCAGCCCGGTGTGCTGCAGAAGGTGGATGCTCGCAATATCCCCCTGCAGGCCTACCTGGGCGCGGTGGGCATGCCGGGCGTCACTGCCTGGTATGGCCTGGTACGCATCATCCAGCCCAAGGCGGGCGCCACGGTGGTGGTGTCGGCCGCCAGCGGTGCGGTGGGCAGCATGGTGGGCCAGCTGGCCAAGGTCCGCGGCGCACGCGCGGTGGGCATCGCCGGGGGAGCCGACAAATGCCGCTATGTGGTCGACGAACTGGGCTTCGACGCCTGTATCGACTACAAGCAGCACACCGACTTGAAGTCGCTGTCCATGGCGCTCAAGGAGGCCTGCCCAAACGGTATCGACGGCCATTTCGAAAACGTTGGCGGGATGATCCTGGACGCGGTGATGCTGCGCGCCAATGCCTTCTGCCGGATCGCGATGTGCGGCATGATCAGTGGCTACAACGGCCAGCCGATCCCGCTGGCCGCGCCGCAGTTGATCCTGGTGAACCGCATGACCATCGAAGGCTTCATCGTCAGCGAGCACATGCTGGATTGGCCCGAGGCGCTGGGCGAGCTGGGCACCGGCGTGGCCACAGGTGGCTTGAAGTACCGCGAGACGGTGGCCCAGGGCATCGAGGCCGCACCCGAGGCCTTCCTGGGCTTGCTCAAGGGCCGCAACTTTGGCAAGCAGCTGGTCAAGCTGGTCTGATCGGCGGGGCTGCCGGCATGCCGATCGCGCTGCGCTGGTCCTGGTCACGCCTGGACGGCCTGGGCGCACGCGGTGTCTACGACATGCTGGCGCTGCGCGCGCGCATCTTCATCCTGGAGCAGGGCCCCTACCTCGACCCGGACGGGATTGACCTGCACAGCTTCCATCTGCTGGGCCGCGACACGGAGGGCGCCTTGCGGGCCTACCTGCGCTTGGTCGACGCCGGATTGAAGTATCCCGAGCCGTCGATCGGCCGGGTGGTGCTGGACAAGCCCCTGCGCGGCAGCGGGCTGGCTGACCAGCTGGTGGCCGAGGGCCTGCGCCAGGCTGCGCTCGCCTGGCCGGGCCTGGGCAACCGCATCAGCGCCCAGGCCCATCTGCAAGGCTTCTACGGGCGCCATGGCTACCTGGCGGCGGGCGGCGAATACCTGGAAGACGGTATCCCGCACATCGAGATGTGGCGGCCCCCGGCTGACGATCGAAACCCCGGCTGAACTGTGCCTGCACCCCTGCCGGCTGTCACTCTTTGGCGAGAAGCTGCCACTTCTGCGGTCCGGCTTCCAGAACCGCCGACAAGCGCCGGCTTGAGGGTCCGACGGCGAACGCTGGATCAGCCAGCGGCCGGCTCCAGCGTGCGGGCCGGCGTTGCCGCTGCGCCGGTAAAGCGGGGTCCGGTCAGGTCTGCCGCGCTGTAGCCCCGGTTCACATCCAGACCCTGCAGTTGCCAGCGCGTCGATTGCGCGCCCGGCCAGGTACCGCCGGCCAGGCGCTGGGTGTGGCGCGGCCATTGCATGCCGTGCAGGCGCAGCGGGTCGGCCAGATCCCAGGTGCCGGTCTGCGCCGGGCGGGCGCCGGGCTGGCGCGGGTCTCCCGGCATCAGCCGCAGGCGCCGCATCAGGCCCTCGTCACGGTCGATGAACAGCGCCAGCCGGCTCCAGCCCACCCCGCCCAGGCCGGGCGACAGGTCGAGCGTGAGTTGATCGCAACGCCGGCCCCCGAGGGTTTCGGGCTCGGCCCAGTTCACCGGCCGGCCCGCTGCCAGATCGGCAGCGGCGGACGAGCCCGGCGCGGGCGACAGCAAGGCCATCGGCCCCAGGATCAGCAGCGTCTGCAGATCGGCCTGGGCTGCGGCGTCCTGCAGGTCGGGCGCCGCCCGAACGGGTTGGCCGCCGCGCCACAGGCCCTGCGTGCCGGCGCTGTCGGCCTTCGCCCGGTCGTCCAGGTCCGGCCAGGCGCGTTGCCGCCAGCCCTGCACCTGAAGCGGCGGGCTGCCGTCTTGCCAGCCCAGCAGCCCGGCGGCGCGCAAGCGGCGCAGTTCCAGGCGAGGCGCCGACCGGTCCGCTGGCGTGCCGGCCGGCGCACGGGCCCAGGCCAGGTTCAGGTCCCGGGTGGACTGCCAGGCCGCCAGGCCATGGGCCAGCGCGCTCTCGCGCAGGCGTGCCGCCGCGCTGGACGAGCCGGGGCCGCCGGGCACCTCGGGCCAGGGGCCGGCACAGCCCGCCAGCAGGGCCAGCGGCCAGGCCGGGGCACGGGCCAGCAGGCGGCGCCGGCCGGCCGAGGGTGCCGGGTTGCGGTTAGGGCGGCTCGGGGGCATGGCGGGTCTGCGGCAGCGGGGGGTGGGCAGCGGGGGTGGGCGGCAGGACAAGGTGCCGGCGATGCGCTCGATTCTGGCGCCTGCAGCCCCTGCGGCGCCCGAGGTCGCTATGGCACACTCGCTCGCTTTGCCCGCAGGGCCGGCCCGCTTCGCCCGCCCCCGGCCGGATGGGAAACAGACTTTGGACGACCAAAAGATTCTTCTGCAGATCGCGGCCGAGCTGCAGGTGGCACCGCGGCAAATCCAGGCGGCGGTGGCCCTGCTGGACGGCGGCGCCAGCGTGCCCTTCATCGCCCGTTACCGCAAGGAGGTGACGGACGGCCTGGACGACACCCAGCTGCGCGACCTGGAGGCACGCCTGGCCTATCTGCGCGAACTGGCTGACCGACGGACTGCAGTGCTCAAAAGCATTGCCGAGCAAGGCAAGCTCAACCCGGCCTTGCAGGCCGCGATCGAGGCCGCGCCCACCAAGCAGGAGCTGGAAGACCTCTACCTGCCCTACAAGCTCAAGCGTCGCACCAAGGGCATGATCGCCCGCGAGGCGGGTATCGAGCCGCTGGCCGACCGGCTGTTTGCCGACCCCATGCTGGACCCCATCGGCCTCGCTGCGGCCTTCATCGCCACGCATGAAGGCGGCGCCGCTGGCCTGGCCGAGGCCAGCTTTGGGGACGCCCAGGCGGTGCTGGACGGTGTGCGCGACCTGCTCAGCGAGCGCTGGGCCGAGGATGCCGCGCTGGTGGGCGGGCTGCGCGAGTGGCTGTGGGCCGAGGGCCTGCTGCGCAGCCAGCTGGCCGCTGGCAAGGACCCCGATCACGCCGACAACGCCAAATTCCGCGACTATTTCGATTACGACGAACCGATGCGCAGCGTGCCCTCGCACCGCGCACTGGCGGTATTCCGGGGCCGCACGCTCGAGATCCTGGAGGCCAAGCTGGTGCTGGCCGAAGCGCCGCCGCTGGCCCGCACTG
>JAYUQJ010000294.1:0-3706 GCA_043756825.1 Betaproteobacteria bacterium
GCCAATATTCCACCGCCTTGACATCGTGGTTGGTGGTGCGCTCGATGTCCTTGATGGCCTGGGCGTCGGCCTCCGAGAAGCGCAGCACCAGCGAGCGCAAGTAGCTGCGGTCGGCCTCAGGCAGGGACGCAAACTCGCTGAAACCGGCGTCCGACAGGGCGATGAACCATTCCACCTCCACCTGCACCCGGCGGTGCATCAGGCCGAACTCACTCATCAGCGGCCGCAGTGCCGCCACCCGTGAGGCGTAGCGGCCGTCCAAGGGCGACAGGGCGGACAGGGCAGACAAGGTCATGGTGGCGGGGGGGGGGGGCGGACAATCCGGAATTCTAGGCGGCAGGGCAGACACCTGGGCATCATCAAGTCGTACCGACCGGGGCCTGCGCGCCACGCGCCACGCACCAAAGCGCAAAATCGCAAACACGCCTGCGCGACGACGGGCGGGATCGATGACGGAACCGCCCATGCCCTTGCTGGAACTTGCCGGTCAATGGATTCCGGCAGCCCTGCCCGACCAATCGGTGCCCAGCGGGCTCGACACTGCCTGGCTCGACCAGATCATCGCCCGCTCGCCGATCGCCATCGCGGTGATCGATTTGGACGGCCTTTACCGGGCGGTGAACCCGGCCTATTGCCGGCTCTACGGCCACCCGCCCGAGCTGCTGCTGGCGGGCAGCTTTCTGCGCGTCTTCGAGCCCGCGATGCATGCCCGGCTGCTGGCGCGGCACCAGCGCTTTCTGCAGGAAGGCGGCGAGCTCAAGGGGGATTGGGAGGTGGTGCGCCAGGACGGCGAGCGCCTGAACGTCTTGTCTGAATCGGTGCGCGTGCCGGGCGCCGATGGCCGGCTCTACCGCCTGGTCTATGTGCTGGACATCACCCAGCGCAAGCGCATGGAGCGGGCGCTGCTGGCGGCGCACCAGTTCCTGCAGTCGGTGATCGATGGCTTGCAGTCCAACATCTGCGTGATCGACGAGGCGGGCGAAATCGTCGCGGTGAACCGGGCCTGGACGGCCTTTGCCCAGGCCAATGGCGGCGACCCGGCACGTTGCGGCGTGGGCAGCAACTATCTGCAGGCCATCAGGCCCGGGCGGCCGGGCGACCAAGCGCCGGCCGACTTGCTGGCGCGCCTGCGCCAGCTGTTGGCCGGCCAGGGTTCGGGCTTCGAGGCCGAGTACGCCTGCCACGCGCCGGACGAGCCGCGCTGGTTCGTGGCCCGGTTCTCGCGCATCGCCGCCAGCCAGCCGCCGCGCTTCGTGATCGCCCATGACAATGTCAGCGCGCTCAAGCAGGCCCAAACTGCGGCGCACCAGCGCGAAGCCATGCTGCGCGATCTGGCCGCACAGCTGCCGGCGGTGTTGTACCGGCTGGAGGTGGACCCCGGGGGGGCCAGCCGCTTCACCTATGTCAGCCCGGCAATCCAGGCGCTGACCGGGCTGAGCCCCGAGCAGGTGATGGCCAACCGTGCTGCCCTGCTGGCCCGCATCGAGCCCGATGACTTGCCCGGCCACCTGGCGTCGATCAAGGCGGCCACGCTGGCGTTGCAGACCTGGTCGCACCAGTACCGCATCCGCGCCCTGGACGGCAGGCTGCGCTGGGTGCAGTCGATGGCCACGCCGGTGCCCGATGCCTCGGGCCGGGTGGCCTGGAGCGGCATGCTGACCGACATCTCCGACCGCAAGGCGGCCGAAGCCCGCCTGCTGGCCAGCGAGGATACCTACCGCACCTTGTTCGAGACCGTGCCCCAGGGCGTGGTCTACCAGGACACCGACGGCCGCATCACCACCGCCAACCCGGCGGCCCAGCGCATCCTGGGTTTGACGCTGGCACAGCTGCAGGGCCGCCAGTCCATCGACCCGGCCTGGCGCGCAGTGCGCGAGGACGGCAGCGATTTTCCCGGCGAGCAGCACCCGGCGATGGAGGCCCTGGCCACCGGCCGCCCGGTCAATGACGTGGTGATGGGCGTGCACGCCCCCGACCGCGGCCTGGTCTGGATCCGGGTGGCGGCCACGCCGCTGTTCAAGGGCGGCCGGATCGCTGCGGTGTACTCCAGCTTCGAGGACATCACCCGGCAGGTGGAGCTGGGCCGCGAACTGCTGCGCCAGGCCAGCACCGATGACCTGACCGGCGCTGCCAACCGGCGCAGCTTCATGGCCCGGCTGGGTATCGAGTTCCAGCGCCTGCAGCGCCACGCAGAGGTGCACTGCAGCCTGTTGGCGCTGGACATCGACTGGTTCAAGCAGGTCAACGACACCTGGGGCCATGCGGCCGGCGACGCGGTGCTGCGCCACCTGACGCAGCTGATGCAGCAAGCCACGCGCCAGGGCGACCTGGTCGGACGCACTGGCGGCGAAGAATTCATGCTGCTGCTGCCCGACACCGACCAAGACGAGGCCCTGGCCCTGGCCCACCGCCTGAACCAGCGGGTGGCCGCCACGCCCCTGGCCTGGCCAGGCGGCGAGATCCGCATCACCGTGAGCATCGGCCTGAGCGCGTTGCGGGCCGACGACCCGGGCCTGGATCAGGCCCTGGCAAGGGCCGACCAGGCGCTGTACGCGGCCAAGGAGGCCGGCCGCAACAGCGTGCGGCTAGGAGCATGGGCGGCAGAAGGCCCGGCCCGCGTTGGGCCCGATTGAGGGCCCAGGCTAGGCGCGGCGCGCAGCCCGGGCTGTACGCCCGGGCAAGCGATGCAACGACGCATGGGCCCTCAATCGGACCCAACCCGAAGGGCCGAGGCGATTCGCGGCGTCTGGCGGCATTGCCCGCTCGTTGCAGGGGGCCGGCCATGCGCCTCGCGGGCGCCTTGCCAGTCACCGCGACTCGCCTCGGCGCGGGCCTGGCCTTCTGCCACCCACGCTCCTGGCGCCTCAGAACTCGTAGCGCAGCGTCATCTGCACCGCCCACTGGCTCTCGCCCTTGCCCTGGCGGGTGCTCAGGTCCTCGGTGCTGGCCAGGGTGGAATAGACATACTTGCCGGCACTGTCCAGGCCCTTGTAGGCCACGAAGCTGCGGGTGGCGCCGCCGCCCTCGCCGGTGGCACTGTTGAAGCCGACCTCGTCGATGCGGCCCCAGCGCTTGTTCAGCAGGTTGCCGAAATTCAAGAAATCCAGCGTCACCACGCCCTTGTGCTTGGCTGAGAAGCCCGGCACTTCCTGGCTCAGACGCAGGTCGAAGCTGTTGACGAAGGGCGAGAAGCTGGCGTTGCGCTTGACCACGCCGCCGCGCGCGGCGCCGAGCTCGGGGTTGGCATTGACCACGGCCCAGAACTTGTCTTCATCCGCCTGGCCGCCGGCAAACACCACCTCGCCCGAACCCGGGGCCTTGGGGATGTACATCAGGTCATTGCCGGCAAAGCCGTCGCCGTTCAGGTCGTTCGAATAGGCCCAGCTGTAGGGCTTGCCCTTGCGGCCTTCATAGAACAGGCCAAGCGAGGTCTTGTAGGCACCGACAAAGGCTGCCGACCAGACGACCGAGGCGTTGACCCGGTCCTTGACCAGGTAGGCCGAGTTGGCGGCCACCTCCTCGTTGGGGTTGAAGATGGCCCGGTTGCCCCAGTTGGAGCTGGAGGTGGACGAGGTCAGCGGGCTGACCTCGGTGGCGGTGCTGCGGGTGTAGGCGGCCGTCCACGACAGGTTGCGCATCGGCTGCTGTGACAGGCTCAGCGTCACGGTGTTGCCGCCGCCCTCGTTGGTCTTGACCGCCTGCAGCA
>JAYUQJ010000295.1:0-3700 GCA_043756825.1 Betaproteobacteria bacterium
TGGCCAGGGGGGCCGGGTGTAGGGCAGCACCGGCGCCCCCGCTGCACGCCCGGGCACCGGGGTCTGGCCGCCGCCCGGCATGGGGCATTTCAT
The DNA here is from genome assembly GCA_043756825.1 of Betaproteobacteria bacterium. Lineage (GTDB taxonomy): Bacteria > Pseudomonadota > Gammaproteobacteria > Burkholderiales > Burkholderiaceae_C > Pseudaquabacterium. The sequence goes on from JAYUQJ010000295.1 coordinate 94, forward strand.
GGCGTAGGCATAGCAGTTGACCAGCCCGGTCCAGTTGCCCTCGGGCGCCGGCATGGTGGCTTCCTCCTCGCTGCGCAGCCAGGCCGCCAGGGCGGTGACTGCGCCCTGGCGGTTGCGCGGCGAGGCCTCGGGGTCGGCCTTGCTGCCGGCCCAGGCCTCGAAGGCGGTCCACAACTGCGCCAGCGCAGCCAGGCTGTGCATCGCACTGGCGGTGTTGTAGCGGTGCAGCGCGTCGTCCAGGGCGGTCAGCAGGGCGGATCGGCTGTGGCGCAGACCGGGAAACTTCCTGACGTCGGTGGCGGCCAGCCAGCGTTGTCGGGTCCAGGGTATGGGCATGTGGGGCTTTCCGGTCGGGGCATCGGTGGGGCTGGGGGTCGGGCCCGGCCCGAAACCCCTTTCGACGCCAGCCTTGGGATTCGATCATGGAATGCGCCGGTCTGGGCGGGCCGGGCCGCCGCCGGGCCCCGCCAACCTGATCAATCGCTGGGACGCGCCGGGCCGGGCCCGGCCGCGCTACGCTTCTGGTCCATGCCCAGCGCCTTGCCCTGCTCGCCCGGTCCGATGCCGCAACGCCTGTCGCCGGCCCACCAGCGCCGCCTGCGCGAGGTCTGGCGATCGGCCGGCTGGCCCTATCAGGACCTGATCGAGATCGACCTGCTGGCGGCCGGCCTGCTGGCGCGGGCCTGCGATGCCGTCGGCCGCGAGACGCTGCGGGTCACCGATGCCGGCATCCAGCAGCTGGCCGAGACCCTGAAGCGCAACCGCGCGGCCCGCAGCGAGCATGAGGACCTGGTGGCGCAGGTGGCGCGCGAGATGCAGCGCGCCGGACGGGTGGTGTGGCGCGGCCTGAGCCTGCGTGCCCGGGTTGGCGAGGCGGCGGCGCCCCTGCCCCCTGCAAGCCGCAGCCGCCGCCACCGCCGGCCCGCTGCTACCGGGGCTGGCCGAGCCCGGCTGGGCCATCGCGATGCCCGATGTCTATTCGATCCGCCACACCTCGGTGGAAGACTATGTCGACCCGGTGGCCCACGAGATCAAGGTGCGCCGCGCCGATCTGCTGGCCGACCTGCGCCGCCCGGCCAAGGGCGAGGCCTACCGTTGGTTGAGCGGCGAATGCTGGTATGTGATCCGCGAGGGCATCGCCCGGCCCGAGGAGATCCCCGCCCGCTACGGCGTGCTGCTGGCGCGGGCCGATGGCGCGCTGGAGGTGGCCCGACCGGCGCCCAGGCGGCCGATGCGCCTGCCCTTTGCGGTGTGGATGGCACTCGCCCGGGCCGCGCCCGAGGCACAGGACGACGCCGCCCAGCTGCCCCTGGGCGGGGCGCCGGGCGAGCCCCCGGCCGGGCCCGGCTGAGAGATCCAGTCTCCGAGCCGGCCGGCAGGCCCGTCGCCGCAGCGCCACAATGCGCGCTTGCTGCCCGCCGGAGCCCGCGCCATGCCCAAGCCGCTTCATAGCCCCCTTTTCAACCGCCTGGCCATGGTGCTGGCCGTGGCCACGCTGGGCGGCCTGCCGGCCGGGCCGGCACTCGCCGCAGCAACCGCCGCCAGCACGGTCAGCGGCCCCAGCGTGGCCTGGCTCAGCGCCGGCGCTGATGCCGACATCGAGCGCGCCTTTGCCCAGGCACGGGCCGACAAGAAGCCGCTGTTGCTGTACTGGGGCGCCAGCTGGTGCCCGCCCTGCAACCACCTGAAGGCCACCCTCTTCAATCGCGCTGATTTCATCGAGCGCACCCGCGGCCTGGTGGCGGTGCACATCGACGGCGATCTGCCCGGTGCGCAGAAGCTGGGCGCCCGCTTCAAGGTGCGCGGCTACCCGACGCTGATCCTGATGGGTGCCGATGGCGCCGAGATCACCCGCCTGCCCGGCGAGGTGGATGCGCCGCAGGTGCTGGACCTGCTGCAGCTCGGGCTGTCGGGCGGCCGGCCCGTCAAGGCCGTGCTGGCCGACGCGCGCGCCGGCCAGCCGGTGAGCGGCCCGGAATGGCGCATGCTGGCCTTCTACGCCTGGGATGTGGACGAGGCCCAGCTGGTGGCTGCCGGCGAGCGGCCAGCCCTGCTGGCGCAACTGTCGGCGGCCGCGCCAGCCAGCGAACCGGCTGCGGCCACCCGGCTGCTGCTCAAGGCCCTGGCCGGCAGCGACGACGGCAAGGGCCTGCGCGCCGACGCCGCGCTGCGCGGCCGGGTGGCCAGGCTGCTGGCCGACCCGGCGGCCAGCCGGGCGCAGATGGATGTGCTGGTGAACGCTGCCGCCGAGATCGGCAAGGCCCTGGCGCCCGACGCCGGCGCCGACCGGCGCAGGGTGGTGGCCGGGCTGGATGCCGCGCTGCAACGCCTGCACGCCGATGCCAGCCTGTCGCGGGCCGACCGGCTGAATGCGCTGGCATCGCGCGTGATGCTGGCCCGCATCGACAGCCCCAAGGCCGAGCGCCACCCCAAGCTGCCGCCGGCCCTGCTGCAGCAGGTGCGGGCCCAGGTGGCACGCGACGATGCCGAGATCCGCGATGCCTACGAGCGCCAGGCCGTGATCACCACGGGCGCTGGCCTGCTGGGCGAGGCCGGGCTGTGGGCCGAGAGCGACGCCCTGCTCAAGGCCAATCTGTCGCGCAGCCACTCGCCTTACTACCTGATGAGCCAGCTCGGCGGCAATGCGCGCAAGCTCGGTCGCAAGGACGAGGCACTGCAGTGGTACGAGCAGGCCTTCAGCCGCAGCGAAGGCCCCGCCACCCGGCTGCAATGGGGGGCGTCCTACTTCGCCGCGCTGGTCGACCTGGCGCCCCAGGACGCCGGGCGCATCGAGCGGGTGGCGCGCCAGCTGTTTGCCGAGGCAGCCAAGGACCCGTCGGCCTTCCACGAGCGCAGCGCCCGGTCGCTGCAGCGGGTGGGCAGCCGGCTGTCGGACTGGAACCGGGACGGCCAGCACGGCGCGGTGCTGGGCCGCTTGCAGGACGGCCCCGACGGCCTGGCCGCGCTGTGCGCCAAACTCGAGGCGGCCGACACCCAGCGCGCCACATGCGAGGCGCTGCGCAAGACGGTGGGTGGCGCCAAGGTCTGAGGATCTGGGCGGGCGGGCCGGCGCAGCCGGCACAGTATGCTGCGGCCTGCTTCACTTTTCGGGTTGGTCCACGATGCCACGCGCCCTGCTTGCCGAATCCCGGCTCCACCCCGCCATCCGCGACAAGGTGGCCAGCCACCACGCCGACATCGTGCAGGTGGTGCAGGCCGCTGTGGCCCAGCATCCGGTGGTAGTGGTGGGCATGGCCGGCAACCCCTGGCCCCGCAAGGCGCGCAGGGCCCTGGACGCGGCCGGCGTGGCCCACCATGATCTGGACTACGGCAGCTACTTCAGTGATTGGCGCCGCCGCACCGCGCTGAAGATGTGGACCGGCTGGCCCACCCTGCCGATGGTCTTCGTCAAAGGCCAGCTGGTGGGCGGCGCAAGCGACCTGCAGAAGCTGATCGACAGTGGCGAGTTGCGCAAGCTGCTGGCCTGATGCGCCGGCGCGGCCCCGGCCAGGCGCCTCGGGCGGCTTGCGCCGCACTTTTGCCGTGGCCGCCCTGGCTGTGCTGGTGGGGGGCGCCGCGGCCGCCGCCCCGGCGCCCGGTGCGCCGC
>JAYUQJ010000296.1:0-10392 GCA_043756825.1 Betaproteobacteria bacterium
GAAAGTACTGGTACCCATGTAGTGGTACAACGGCTTGCCTTGGTACGAAAAGCGCGTCGTGCCATCCGGCATCAGTCCTTTGCCTTGGGTGGCGCGCACTGGGCATGGCGAGGATTTGCGCCTAGCCACAGCGGCAAATCCATCGGTTTTCTTAAGTCGCTCACAGCATCGAACACTACACTAGACGTTGAACAGAAAGTTCAAGACATCGCCGTCCTTGACCACGTAGTCCTTGCCTTCGGCGCGCATCTTGCCGGCGTCCTTGGCACCCTGCTCGCCCTTGAAGCCGATGAAATCGGCGTAGGCGATGGTCTGGGCGCGGATGAAGCCGCGTTCGAAATCGGTGTGGATCACGCCGGCCGCCTGCGGCGCGGTGTCGCCGACATGAATGGTCCAGGCCCGCACCTCCTTGACCCCGGCAGTGAAGTAGGTCTGCAAGCCCAGCAGGCTGAAGGCGGCGCGGATCAGGCGGTTCAGGCCGGGTTCGTCCTGGCCCATCTCGGCCAGGAAGAGGGCGCGGTCTTCGTCCTCCATCTCGGTCAATTCGGCTTCGGTCTTGGCGCAGATTGCCACCACCGGCGCGTTCTGCCGGGCGGCGTAGTCCTTCAAGCGGTCAAGGTAGGGGTTGTGCTCGAAGCCCGACTCCGACACGTTGGCCACGAACATCGCCGGCTTGGCGGTGATCAGGCACAAGGGCTTGAGGATGACGCGCTCTTCCTTGCTGAAGTCGATGCCGCGCACCGGCTGGGCCTGGTCGAGCGCGGCCTGGCATTTCTCGAGCACCTTGACCAGCGCCGCCGCGTCCTTGTCGTTGCCCGAGCGCGCCGCCTTGACATAGCGGTGCAGACTTTTCTCGACCGTGGCCAGATCGGCCAGGCAAAGCTCGGTCTGGATCACCTCGATGTCGTTGACCGGATCGACCCGGCCGGCCACATGGATCACGTTGTCATCGTCGAAGCAGCGCACCACATTGATGATCGCGTCGGTCTCGCGGATATGGCTGAGGAACTGGTTGCCCAGGCCTTCACCCTTGCTGGCGCCTGCCACCAGGCCGGCGATGTCGACGAATTCGACGATCGCTGGCACCACCCGCTCGGGCTTGACGATGGCCGCCAGCGCAGCCATGCGGGGGTCGGGCAGTTCGACCACGCCGACATTGGGCTCGATGGTGCAGAAGGGGTAGTTCTCGGCGGCAATGCCGGCCTTGGTGAGGGCATTGAAGAGGGTGGACTTGCCGACGTTGGGCAGGCCCACGATGCCGCATTGGAGGCTCATGAAGGGCTTTCGGGGGGAGGAGGGCGGTGCCGGCTGGCGCGCCCGCAGGGGGTTGATTTTATTCGCGCGATCGGCGGCCGGCCGGCTTTCTACAATGGCGCGCATGGCAAGTTTCGATGTGTGTATCCGCGGCAGCGGTGTGGTGGGCCTGGCGCTGGGCCTGGCGCTGGCGCGCCAGGGCCTGCAGGTCGGGTTGGTGGCTGCGCCGTCCGATGCCGGCAGCGCCGCAATCGCGCCTGACCTGCGCGCCTATGCCCTGAACGCCGCCTCGCGCGCATTGCTGCTTGGCTTGAAGGTCTGGGACGCGCTGCCGGCCGACGCGGTGACGCCGGTTGACGACATGCACATCGAGGGCGACAGGGCGCCGGCGGCGCTCGACTTCTCGGCCTGGCGCGCCGGCAGCGAGGCCCTGGCCTGGATCGTCGATGCCGGTGAGCTCGATGCCGCGCTGCAGGCAGCGGCGCGTTTTGCGCCCCATCTGCAAATCCTGTCCGAGGCCCAGGCAGATGCCGCGGGCGCCAGCCTCACCGTGCTGGCCGAGGGCAAGGCGTCGGCCAGCCGGGCGGCCCTGGGGGTGCACTTTGACTACCGGCCCTATGGCCACACTGCGCTGTCCGCCCGCCTGGTGGCCGATGCGCCGCACACCAGCCTGGCCCGGCAGTGGTTTCGCAGCCCCGACGTGCTGGCCCTGCTGCCCTTGGACCGGCCCGAGCCGGCCCACAGCTATGGCTTGGTGTGGTCGCTGCCGGCCGAGCGTGCCGCGGCCCTGCTGGCCGCGCCGCCTGCCGATTTCGAGGCCGCGCTGGCGCAGGCTACCGGTGGCGCCGCCGGCAAGCTGCGCCTGGCCAGTGCCCGGGCGGCCTGGCCGCTGGCGCTGGGGCGTGCCGACCGACTGTGCGGGCCGGGCTGGCTGCTGGTGGGCGACGCGGCCCACCTGGTGCATCCGCTGGCCGGCCAGGGCCTGAACCTGGGCCTGGCCGACGTGGCCTGCCTGGCCCGGCTGATCGAGGCGCGCGAGGCGTGGCGCGGGCTGGGTGACGAGACCCTGCTGCGCCGCCATGTGCGCGAGCGCGCCGGACCGACCGAGGCCATGGCACTGGTCACCGACGGTCTGCTGCACCTGTTTGCCCAGCCGCAGCCCGCCTGGCGGGAACTCCGCAACCGCGGCATGGGTCTGCTCAACCGACTGGCGCCTGTGAAGCAGGCCCTGATCCGTCAGGCGCTGGGCAGCTGATGCCCCTGCCTGGCCCTGATCCTCACCTGGACCGTACATGACTGCAATCTCTCGTATTCCGGCGCTGCGCGCACTGTGGCTGGGCCTGGCCCTGGCTGTCCTGGGTGGCACTGCGGGGGCCGATGAAGCCGCGATCCGCAAGAACCTGGCCGAGCGCCTGCCCAGCTTTCCCAAGATCGACGAGGTCAGCAAGACGCCGATCCCGGGTCTGTTCGAGGTGCGTATCGGTACCGATATCGTTTACGCCGACGAGAACGGCAATTTTCTGCTGCAGGGTGCACTGATCGACACCCGCACCCGCGCCGACCTGACCCAGGCCAGGATCGACAAGCTCACCGCGATCGACTTTGCCAGCCTGCCGCTCAAGGACGCGGTATTGATCCGCCAGGGCAGTGGGTCGCGCAAGGTGGTGATCTTCTCCGACCCCAACTGCGGCTACTGCAAGCGTCTGGAGCGCGATCTGGTGGCGCTCAAGGACGTGTCGATCTACACCTTTCTCTACCCCATCCTGGGCCCTGATTCCACCGCCAAGTCCAGGGACATCTGGTGCGCCAAGGATCCGGGCAAGGCCTGGCGTGCCTGGATGATCGACGGCCAGGTGCCGGTCAAGGTGACCGGCACCTGCGATGCGGCGGCGCTGGACCGCAACACCGAGATGGGCCGCAAATACAAGGTGCAGGGTACGCCTGCACTGGTGTTCGAGGACGGCAGCCGCGCCCCCGGCGCCATCCCGGCGGCGCAGATCGAGTCGCGCCTGGCCGGGGCCCGCAAAAGCTGATCGCCCGGCACCGGCAGCGCGGGGCCGGGCGCGCGGGCGGGGCCGGCGACAATCGCCCGCCATGAGCACTGCCGCCGCCCCGTCCTACACCCCTGCATTGACCGACACGGCGCGCCGGCTCGGCCACCTGGGCTTGCTGCCCTTTGTGCTGGGCGCCGGCCTGGTATGGCTGGTCAATCCCGAAGCCCACCCCTATGCAGCGGCGGCGCTGTCCGGTTACGCGGCAGTGATCGTGTCCTTCCTGGGTGGCATCCACTGGGGCCTGGCCTTCCGCTTGAGTGCGCCGCCGGCCACCTTGTTTGTCTGGGGCGTGGTGCCTTCGCTGGTGGCCTGGCTGTCGGTGGTGATGCCGGCGTCGGCCGGCCTGGTGGTGCAGGGTGTGATGCTGGTGGTCTGCTACCTGGTGGACCGGCGCGTCTATCCCCAGCAGGGCGTAGCGCACTGGCTGAACCTGCGCTTCCGACTGTCGATGGTGGCGGCACTGAGCTGTTTTCTGGGTGCGGCCGCCAGCTGAAGCGGCCGTGTGTCCATCCCAGACCCGGCCACCGCGATGATCGACTACCGCATCGAGCTCGATGACTTGCACGGGCACCAGTTCCGGGTCACGCTGACCATCGCGCAGCCGGCGCCGGATCAACGCGTCTCGTTGCCGGTCTGGATCAACGGCAGTTACATGGTGCGCGATTTCGCCCGCCACCTGTCGGGTTTGCAGGCGCAGCAAGGGCGCCGGTCGGTCGAGGTGCGGGCGCTCGACAAATCCAGCTGGCAGGTGGCCTGCCGTGGCCGCGCCACGCTGACCTTGCGCTACCGCGTGTATGCCTTCGACGCGTCGGTGCGGGCGGCGTTCCTGGACGCCGAGCGCGCTTTTTTCAACGCCAGCAGCCTGTGCCTGCGGGTGCATGGCCAGGAGGCCGCCGAGCATCGCTTGGCGCTGGGCCGGTTGCCGCGCGGTTGGCAGGTGGCCACGTCGATGGCGGCGTTGGCGGACCCTCCCCACGGCTTTCTTGCGCTCGATTACCAGGACCTGCTGGACCACCCCTTCGAGCTGGGCCGGTTCTGGCGCGGTGAGTTCGAGGCCGGCGGTGTGCCCCATGCCCTGGTGGTGAGCGGTGCCTTGCCGGGTTTTGACGGCGACCGCTTGCTGGCCGATGCGCGCCGCATCTGCCAGACCCAGATCCACTTCTGGCATGGGCCGGGCCAGGCACCGCCCTTCGACGGCTATGTCTTCCTCTTGCATGCGGTGGCCGACGGCTACGGTGGCCTGGAGCACCGCGCCAGCAGCGCCCTGGTCGCCGCGCGGCGCGACCTGCCGCAGCGCCCCGTGCCTGGCCGCAAGCAAGAGCTTGGCGATGGCTATGTGATGCTGCTCGGCCTGATCAGCCACGAGTACTTTCACAGCTGGAACGTCAAGCGCCTGGTGCCGGCCGATCTGTGCCCGATCGACCACCAGGCCGAGAATCCGACCCGCTTGCTGTGGTTCTTCGAGGGTTTCACCTCGTACTTTGATGACCTGATGCTGCTGCGCAGCGGCCTGATCGACCCGCCCCGCTACCTGCGCCTGCTGGCCAAGACCTTGAATGCGGTAGCTGCCACCCCGGGGCGCCAGGTGCAGAGCGTGGCCGAGGCCAGTTTCGACGCCTGGACCAAGTACTACCGCCCGGACGAGCACACGCCCAACAGCAGCGTCAGTTATTACCAGAAGGGTGCGCTGGTGGCCCTGGCGCTGGACTTGACGCTGCGCCAGCAGGCCCGCAGCCTGGATGCGGTGATGCAGGCCCTGTGGCAGGCCCGGGCGGGCGCGAACGACGGCCGCGTGAGCGAAGCCGATATCGCCGCCGCCGTGGCCGGTGTGGCACGGCAGGCGCTGCCGCCCTGGCTGGCCGACTGGGTGCATGGCACCGATGAGCTTCCCTTGGCGGAATTGCTGTCGGCCTTTGGCATCGAGCAAAGGCCCGAGCGCGGCGGGCTGGCCGCTGGCCTGGGCTTGCGCCTGAACGAGGGTGCACTCACCGGCGTGCAGGTCAAGACCGTGCTGGCGGGGTCGGCCGCACATCGGGCCGGCGTGGCGGCCGGTGACGAGTTGTTGGCGGTGGACGGCTGGCGCATCCGCCGCCTGGACGAAGCCCAGGCCTGGCTTCAACGCGATGCCCGGTTCGAACTTTTGCTGGCCCGCGACCAACGCGTGATGCGCCTGCGGGTGGACCCCTGCGCGGGCGAATTGGCGGGCCCGAGCGTGTCGCTGCACCTGTTGCCGGGCGCTGTGGCGGCGGTGCGGCGCAGGCGCAAAGCCTGGCTGGGCGCCTGAAGCATGAGCCGGGCTACACCGCCGGCAGTGGCAGTCTCGGCGCTGGCAGGGGCAGAGGCTGCACCAAGCCGTGGCAGCCGCCGGCTGCTGGTGCTGGGCGTGCTGGTGCTGGCGGGCCACCTGTGGTTGGCCGATGACCTGGTGCAGCAGCAGGTCGGCTGGGGCCGGGGCGACCGGGCGGCGGCGCCGATCGAGGTGGCCTTCGTGCGCGAGCTGCAGGCCGCAACCCCCCCGGCAGCACCCGCAGCGCCGCCCGCCACAGCGGCGCGCTTGCCGGCGGTCGCGCAGCGCGCACAAGCGGCATCAGCGCCCTTGCCCGCGCCGGTGCACCTGTCCGGCATGGTTGGCCGGGCCCTGCCTGCCCCGGCGGCGCCCGATCTGGCCTTGCCTTTGCCCGAGGGCGAGCCTGCAGCCCTGCGCGAGCAGGCGCCCGAGCCTGCGGCGGCGGCTCTGGCGGCCCGTGACGCCCCGGCGCTGCCCGCGCCAGTGGCCAGCGCGGTGATCACCGCAAGCGCCGACGCCGCGCGTGCGCCGCCAACGCCTGCGCTGCGCGCGCCGGAGCCTGTCGCCCAGGCCTTCGACTGGCCGCCCTCGACCCGCATGAACTATGTGCTCAACGGCCATTACCGGGGGCCGGTGAGCGGCACCGCGCAGGTGGAGTGGCTGCGCGAAGGCGACCGTTACCAGGTGCGCATGCGCACCGCGATCGGGCCGGTGCTGTCACGCCAGATCGTCAGCGAGGGCGAGCTCACCGACCAGGGCCTGGCGCCGCGCCGGTTTGACGGCGAGCAGAAGCTGCTGTTCAGCGCCGCGCGGCGCTGGTCGCTGCGCTTTGGCCCCGAACGCATCACCCTGGCCGATGGCCGCGAGATCGGCACGCTGCCCGGGGTGCAGGACGAGGCCAGCCAGTTTGTCCAGTTGACCTGGCTGTTCACCACCCGGCCTGACCGCCTGGCAGTGGGCCAGTCGATCGAGGTGCCGCTGATCGTCAGCCGCAGCCTCAACCGCTGGGTCTACGATGTGGTGGCGGAAGAGACCCTGCAGTTCCCCTTCGGCGCGGTAGCGACCTTCCATGTCAAGCCGCAGCGGCCGGCCCAGCCGGGTGACCTGGCCGCCGAGATCTGGTTTGCGCCCAGCCTGCAGTACCTCCCGGTGCGCATCCTGATTCGTCAGCGAGACGAGAGCTGGGCCGATCTGACGCTGGAGCGGCCGCCCCTGCAGGCCGCAGCGCCGCGCTGAACCCGGGCGCGCGCGTCATGCCCGGCGTGGTCGACAAGTACAGCGGCGCGACGGCCACCCGGCCGGCCGTCGCTGCCCGGCCTGAACGCGGATCTGCGGTAGATTGCGGCAGCCGATCTGGGCTGCCCCAACCTGACCGCTCATGACCTACGAAACCCTGCTCATCGATGTGCGCGGCGACGGTGCCTGCCGCACCGGCCTGATCACCTTGAACCGCCCCAAGGCCCTGAACGCCTTGAACGACCAGCTGATGGATGAACTGGGCGCGGCGCTCAAGGCCTTCGATGCCGACCCCGGCATCGGGGCCATCGTCATCACCGGCAGCGACAAGGCCTTTGCGGCCGGTGCCGATATCGGCGTGCTGGCCCAGCACGACTTCGTCTCGGCCTACACCACCGACCTGATCACTCGCAACTGGGAGACCATCCGCAGCGTGCGCAAGCCGGTGATCGCGGCGGTGGCCGGCTTTGCCCTGGGCGGCGGCTGCGAGTTGGCGATGATGTGCGACATCGTGATCGCCGCCGACAGCGCCCGGTTCGGCCAGCCCGAAATCAAGCTGGGCATCATCCCGGGCGCCGGCGGCACCCAGCGCCTGCCGCGTGCCATCGGCAAAGCCAAGGCCATGGACCTGGTGCTCACCGCCCGCATGATGGATGCGGCCGAAGCCGAGCGCGCCGGCCTGGTCTCGCGGGTGGTGCCGGCCGACAAGCTGCTGGACGAGGCCCTGGGCGCGGCGGCGGCCATCTGCGCCTTGGGCGGGCCCAGCGTGCTGGCGGCCAAGGAGTGCGTCAACCGTGCCTACGAGGGCGGGCTGAACGACGGCATCCTGGTCGAGCGCCGCCTGTTCCATGCGCTGTTCGGCACCGCCGACCAGAAAGAAGGCATGGACGCCTTTCTCAACAAACGCAAGCCAGCCTTCGCCCGCGGTTGAGCCGGGCGCGGCGTGCGCCGTGACCGTGGCCTTCCGCGGCCTTGGGCGCCGTTCGTCGGCATTGGGCGTGCTGGGGCGCGAGTTGCCTGCATGGCAGGCCCGGTTTGAAGGGCGCAGCAGCCGGCGCGAAGGCTCAGGGTGTGATCCAGGTGCCGTGGCCGGCCGCGTCAAAGCGCGCGCGCCGGTGGCCGTGGTCATGCAGCTCCAGCCAGTCCAGGCCCGTGACCTGGGCGGTGACCACCGCGAAGTGCTCACGCGTGGCACGTTCGGGCGTCTGGCCGGCCAGGGGCGCGCCGGGTGGCAAGGGCGACAGGTAGTCTTGCGCCGCTGGCGAGAGCTTCATCCGGGCCCAGCGCGAGGTGACCGTCAGGCCATCGGTGGCCAGGTCCAGCACCACCCGCAACCGCAGCTGCCAGGCCAGGCTGGCGCTCCAGGCCATCAGCGTGGCCACCGGGTGGGCGCGCATCTGCGCCACCTTGGGCGACCGCGCGTCGGTGAAGAACATCAGCTGCCGGTGCGCGACGTCAACCTCGCGCAGCACCACGGTGCGCAGGTCGGCGGCGTCGCCGTCCACGGTGGCCAGGCCCATCAGGCGCAGGCCGTGGCTGCGCTGCTGGCTGGCCTGTGCCAGTTCCTGCCAGCAGGCCTGGTCGATTTGCGCCAGGGATTCAACGCGTTCGCGCATGGCTGCCCGCCCTTGGTGTGTTGATGGTTTCAGCCTTCCCGGCGCAGCGCCGGGAAGAGAATCACATCGCGGATGCTGGGGCTGTCGGTCAGCAGCATCACCAGCCGGTCCAGGCCCACGCCGCAGCCGCCGGTGGGCGGCATGCCGTATTCCAGCGCGCGGATGAAATCGGCGTCGTAGTACATCGCTTCCTCGTCGCCGGCGTCCTTGTTGGCCACCTGGGCCTGGAAGCGAGCGGCCTGGTCCTCGGCGTCATTGAGCTCGGAGAAACCGTTGCCGAACTCGCGCCCGGTGATGAAGAGCTCGAAGCGCTCGGTGACGGTCGGGTCGGCATCGGACGCGCGCGCCAGCGGGCTCACTTCCACCGGGTAGTCGATGATGAAGGTGGGCTGCCAGAGCTGCTCTTCGACCACCGCCTCGAACAGGCCGAACTGCAGCTGGGCCAGGCCCCAACGCGCCGGCGGCTCCTGGCCGCAGCCGCGCAGCCTGGCGTGCAGCACTGCGGCGTCGGTCGATTCGGCAGCGCTCAGGCCGGCATGGCGCTCCAGCGATTCGCGTACCGACAGCCGGGCGAAGGGCTGGTCCAGCGCCACCGGCTTGCCGGCATAGCTCAGGCGCGCCGAGCCGGTGGCCGCCACGGCCGCGTGGCGCAGCAGCTGCTCGGTAAAGTCCATCAGGTCATGGTGGTTCCAGTAGGCGGCATAGAACTCCATCATCGTGAACTCGGGGTTGTGCCGCACCGAGATGCCCTCGTTGCGGAAGCTCCGGTTGATCTCGAAGACCCGCTCGAAGCCGCCCACGATCAGGCGCTTGAGGTAGAGCTCGGGCGCGATGCGCAGGAACATCTGCTGGTCCAGCGCGTTGTGGTGCGTCACGAACGGCTTCGCGTTCGCGCCGCCCGGAATCGGGTGCAGCATCGGCGTCTCCACTTCGAGGAAGTGGTGCTCCACCATGAACTGGCGCATCGACGCAACCGCCTTGCTGCGCGCGACGAAACGCTCGCGCGCGGTGTCGTCGGTCATCAGGTCCACGTAGCGCTGCCGGTACTTCTGCTCCTGGTCCGTCATGCCGTGGAACTTGTCGGGCAGCGGGCGCAGGCTCTTGGTGAGCAGGCGCAAAGTGCTGACCCGCACCGAGAGCTCGCCGGTCTTGGTCTTGAAGAGGTTGCCCTCGGCGCCCAGGATGTCGCCCAGGTCCCAGTGCTTGAACTGTTCGTAGACCGCTTCGCCCACCGCGTCGCGCGTGACGAAGAGCTGGATGCGGCTCGATCCGTCTTGCAGCGTGCAAAAGCTCGCCTTGCCCATCACGCGCTTGAGCATCATGCGGCCAGCGAGCGTGACCTTGATCGCTTGCGGTTCGAGTTCTTCGTTCGGCATTTCGCCGAATTTGCGCAGCAGGTCGAGTGCGTTGTTCTTCGGCTTAAAGTCGTTGGGGAAGGCCGCGCCGCCCGACGCGTTGGATTGCGCCCGAATCGCGGCGAGTTTTTCGCGGCGCTCGACGATGAGTTTGTTGTCATCGGGCGGTGGAGCGATCGTGCGTTCGTCGGTCATGGGCCTCTTTCGGTGAGCGGGCGATTTTATGGGCTGAAGCTGCACGTAGAATTCGCCGCCCATGCATGTCCGCCGCCCGCCCATCGTCGAGCGCAAGCTCAGGTTCGCACTCGCCGGCTGCGGGCGTATCGCTGCCAATCACTTCGATGCGATCCAGGCGCACGCCGCGCGCTGCGAAGTGACGGATGTCTGCGATGTCGATCCCCAGGCGCTCGCGGCAGCGGTGGCGCGCACGGGCGCGACGGGCCACGCCGGCCTGAGTTCGATGCTCGCCAAGACGCAGGCCGACTGCGTGATCCTCACCACGCCGAGCGGCCTGCATTCGGCTCAAGCGATCGAGATTGCCCGCGCCGGTCGCGACGTGATGACCGAAAAGCCGATGGCCACGCGCTGGA
>JAYUQJ010000297.1:0-3684 GCA_043756825.1 Betaproteobacteria bacterium
GCCTTGCTCAGGATGTGGTCACCGTAGAAGCGTGCGGTGGTGATCTTGGCACGCATGAAGGCGGGCTCATCGCCCTGGGCCAGCCGCTCTTCGGCCACCAGCAGCGCGCGCGCCATCTGCCAACCGGCCACCAGGTTGCCGGCCAGCATCAGGTAGGGCACGCTGCCGGCAAACACCGCATTCAGGCTGGCCTTGCGACCTTGGGCATCGGCGCCGGCCACGAAATCGACCACGTCCAGGAATGCCCGCCGCGCCGCGCCCAGCCGCAAATGCAGGGCCCCGGCCGCCGCGCTGCCCTGCGCGGCACGCGCGGCCAGCAAGCCCTCGGTGGCCTCGATCTGGCCGGCGATGGCGCGCGCCAGGGCGCCGCCGTCGCGCGCGGTCTTGCGGCCGACCAGGTCATTGGCCTGGATCGCGGTGGTGCCCTCGTAGATCGTCAGGATCTTGGCGTCGCGCAGGTACTGGGCCGCGCCGGTCTCCTCGATGAAGCCCATGCCGCCGTGTACCTGGACGCCCAGGCTGGCCACGTCCAGGGCCATCTCGGTGGAAAAGCCCTTGACCAGCGGCACCATGAATTCATAGAAGGCCTGGTTCTGCTGACGCACCGCTGCATCGGGATGGGCATGGGCCGCATCCTGGGCCGCTGCGGTGACCAGCGCCATCGCCCGGCAGCCCTCGATGTGGGCGCGCATCGTCATCAGCATGCGCTTGACATCCGGGTGGTGGATGATCGGCGCGGCGGTATGCATCGACCCGTCCACCGGCCGGCTCTGCACCCGGTCGCGGGCGTACTGCACCGCCTTCTGGTAGGCCCGCTCGGCCACCGCGATGCCCTGGGTGCCCACGCCGAAGCGGGCGGCGTTCATCATCACGAACATGTACTCCAGGCCGCGATTCTGCTGGCCCACCAGGTAGCCCACGGCGCCGGGTCCGGCGCCGTTTGCACAGACCGCCGCCGTGCCGTCGCCGTACTGCAGCACCGCGGTGGGGCTGGCCTTGATGCCCAGCTTGTGCTCGATGCTGACGCAGTGCACATCGTTGCGCGCGCCCAGGCTGCCGTCGGCCTGGACCAGGAACTTGGGCACCACGAACAGCGAGATGCCCTTGACGCCCTCCGGTGCGCCGCTCACCCGGGCCAGCACCAGGTGGACGATGTTCTCGGCCATGTCGTGCTCGCCCCAGGTGATGTAGATCTTGGTGCCGAAGACCTTGAAGCTGCCGTCGGGCTGCGGCTCGGCGCGGCTGCGCACCGCAGCCAGGTCCGAGCCGGCCTGCGGCTCGGTCAGGTTCATCGTGCCGGTCCAGCTGCCGTCGATCATCCGCGGGATGTAGCGGGCCTTGAGCTCGTCGCTGCCGGCGGTGAGCAGGGCCTCGATCGCGCCATCGGTCAGCAGCGGGCACAGTGCAAAGCTGACATTGGCGCTGTTGCTCATCTCCAGGCAGGCGGCATGGATCAGCTTGGGCAGGCCCTGGCCGCCGAACTCCAGCGGATGGTTCAGCCCCTGCCAGCCGCCGGCGGCGTATTGCCGGAAGGCCTGCTTGAAGCCCGGCGTGGCGCTGACCTTGCCGTCATGGAAGGTCGAGGGGTATTTGTCGCCCTCCCAGTTCAGCGGCGCAATCACGTCCTGGTTGAGCTTGGCACACTCGTCCAGCACCGCCGCTGCCGTGTCCAGGCCGGCATCCTCGAAGCCGGGCAACCGGGCCACGGCCTCCAGGCCGGCAAGTTCCTTCATCACGAACAGCATGTCCTTGACCGGTGCGCGGTAACTCATTTCTCTCTCCAGACAGAACAAAGGCGCCACATCGGCGCCTTCGCGGGTTTCAAAGACGGGACCTCAGCCGACGCGCGTCACAGCGCGGCGATCAGCTCGGGCACCGCAGCAAACAGGTCGGCTTCCAGGCCATAGTCGGCCACGCTGAAGATCGGGGCCTCGGCGTCCTTGTTGATCGCGACGATGACCTTGCTGTCCTTCATGCCAGCCAGGTGCTGGATGGCACCCGAGATGCCGCAGGCGATGTAGAGCTGCGGCGCCACGATCTTGCCGGTCTGGCCTACCTGCCAGTCGTTCGGGGCATAACCCGCGTCCACCGCGGCGCGGCTGGCCCCCAATGCGGCGCCCAGCTTGTCGGCCAGGGGTGTCAGCACCTCGTTGAATTTCTCGCTGCTGCCCATCGCCCGTCCGCCCGAGACGATGATCTTGGCGGCGGTGAGTTCAGGCCGGTCGAGCTTGGCAATTTCACTGCCGAGAAAGCTGCTGGCGCCCGACGCAGCCACCGCCGCCAGCACCTCGACCACTGCGCTGCCTCCGCTGGGTGCTGCGGGATCAAAACCGGTGGTGCGCACCGTGATCACCTTGGTGGCGTCGCTGCTCTGCACCGTGGCGATCGCGTTGCCGGCATAGATCGGGCGCTCGAAGGTGTCGGCGCTGATCACCCGGGTGGCGTCGCTGATCTGGCCCACGTCCAGCAAGGCGGCCACCCGCGGGGCCACGTTCTTGCCGGCGGCGGTGGCCGGGAACAGGATGTGGCTGTAGGCCGAAGCGTCCTTCCCCACAATCGCCAGCACCTGCGCGGCGATGTTCTCGGCCAGACCATGGCCCAGGCCATCGGCGTCGGCATGCAGCACCTTGGCCACGCCGGCAATCTGCGCCGCGGCGGCGGCAGCGCCAGCGGCGTTGTGGCCGGCCACCAGCACATGCACCTCACCGCCGCAGGCCAGCGCGGCCGTCACGGTATTGAGGGTGGCACCCTTGATGGACGCGTTGTCGTGTTCGGCAACTACCAGTGCAGCCATGTCAGATCACCTTCGCTTCGTTCTTGAGCTTGTTCACCAGGGTGGCCACGTCGGGCACCTTGATGCCGGCGCCGCGCTTGGGCGGCTCGCTGACCTTCAGGGTCTTGATCCTGCTGCTGACGTCCACACCCAGATCGGCCGGCTTGAAAACCTCGAGCGTCTTCTTCTTGGCCTTCATGATGTTGGGCAGCGTGACATAGCGCGGCTCGTTCAGGCGCAGGTCGGTGGTAATCACCGCCGGCAGCGACAGGCTCAGCGTCTCCAGGCCGCCATCGACCTCACGCACCACCTTGACCTTGCCATCCGCGACCTCGACCTTATTGGCGAAAGTGGCCTGCGGCAGGCCCGCCAGTGCGGCCAGCATCTGGCCGGTCTGGTTGCAGTCGTCGTCGATGGCCTGCTTGCCCAGGATGACCAGGCCCGGCTTTTCCTTGTCGAACAAGGCCTTCAGCAATTTGGCGACCGCCAGCGGCTGCAACTCTTCGGTCGTTTCGACGAGGATCGCGCGATCGGCACCGATGGCCATGGCGGTGCGCAGGGTTTCCTGGCATTGGGTGACGCCGCAGGACACCGCGATCACCTCGGTGGCGACCCCCTTCTCGCGCAGCCGAACCGCCTCTTCGAGGGCGATTTCATCGAACGGGTTCATGCTCATCTTGACATTCGCGATGTCAACGCCGGTGCCATCAGACTTGACCCGCACCTTGACGTTGTAGTCAACCACCCGCTTCACCGCGACGAGAACCTTCATGCCATGGGCTCCTGAAACAACCTGTACCGTGCATTGATTCTAGTTCGCGAGCCATGCGATCAGGCCGGCGCCCGCGCCGCCTGCGCGCCGCGCTCGACGTTCAGCGGGATCAGCAGAACCAGGCCGACAATGAAGAACA
>JAYUQJ010000298.1:0-3680 GCA_043756825.1 Betaproteobacteria bacterium
AATGCCGCCGCCTCGCCGATAGAAATGCCGTCGCGCGCGACATCGAAGGGGCGGCAGGCCTGGCCGGAAATCAACCCCAGGGAGTGGAACCCGTACAGAGTGGTCAGGCACAACGAATCGACCCCGCCCACCACGGCCGCATCTATCAGCCCGGCCGCCATCATGCGCCGCGCCGAGGCAAATACCTTGGCGCTCGACGAGCACGCCGACGACACCACGACGGCCGGGCCGCGCAGGCCCAAAAACTGCCGCGCGAAATCGGCCACGGAAAAAGTGTTGTGGGTGCTGCCATAAATGAAATCCGCCGGCAGCGCGCCGCTGTCCGGATCGCGCCTGCGATAGGCAAGCTCGGTCTGCAAAATGCCGGATGTGCTGGTCCCCAGGAAGATGCCGACGCGTTGTGCGCCGTACCTGCGCGTGGCGGCCGCCACGGCATCGGCAAAGCCGTCCTGCATCAGGCCCAACAGCGCCAGCCGGTTGTTGCGGCAATCAAAGGTGCCGAGCGCGGCGGGCAGCCGTACTGCGTCGACACCGGCGACCTCGCCTGCCCAGGTTGCAAGATCGACCTTGTCAAAGGTGCACGGCATCAGTCCGCCGCGACGCTCGCGCAATGCGGCGAGCGTTTGCGCGACGCCGCAGCCGATGCTGCTGGTGGCGGTGAAGTGGGAGATCCAAAGGGGTTTCAGGGGACAACCAGCCGATCTACAAGAGGGTGAAATGTTAGCAAAAAGGGGGCGGGGCGGCAGGTCATCACGTGGCGCGGGAGTGGCCCTCGGCTGCGGCTTGCGTGCGAACGCGACAATGCAATGACAGCCAGGCGGCCAGCCCCCCGAGCACCAGGCCGGCACCGGTATCGACCGCTACATGCTGGCGAATCGCCAGCGTCGAATAGACGATCCCGATGCACCAGGCCCAGTTGAACAGGCGTATCCATGGCGGTGCGCCGAAGCCGCGCAGGAGGTGGTGCAACCAGATAGCCGAGAAAAAGGCCGTGGCGACATGCAGGGAAGGGCAGGCGTTGCCCGAAGCGTCGATGTTTTTGAGAAAACGTATATCGGGATACTGTGCCCAGTCGATATCGGGAACGGGCGCACCCGTGGGCCAGAAATAAAAAATCGACAAGCCGGTACCGCACATCAGGGCCATGGCCGCGCCATACCGGTAGAGTTCGGGCCGCGTGGAAAAAAAGGCCGGCAGCAGCGAGACATAGAGCCACAGCGACAGGTATACCGGCAGGGCCAGCGGCTCAAACCGGACCAGGTGGTCCAGCCAGATGACCGGCATTATCGTGGGCGGGGTGGCGGGATGGTTCAGCACATGGAAGTAGGCGACGAAAAACACGCTGATGAACACCGTGGTGCCGATGCCTTTCAGAAACACGTGCTTGCGAAATGCCGCCGCAGCCTGCCGGTACCAGGGGGCCTCCCAGTCGCCTTCGGTCATGACAGGGCGTCGCGCAAGGTAACGGTACGCAGGCCGGCTGCTGCTGCGGATTCGAGCACGGCGGGCAGCACCTCCAGAATCACCGGGATGCCCCCGGCAGTGCGCGCGGCATGGCCATCGTGCAGCAGCAATATGGCGCCTGGGCGCAGGCTGCGCGTCAGGCTGTTCTTGACGCGTTCGGCATTGCCGACGCGGGTGTCGAAGCCGCGTGCCGACCAACTGACGAGCCTGAGCCCGAGCCGCACCAGCACCGGGTCGAGAAACGGGTTGCGAAAACCGGCCGGCGCCCGGAAGAAC
Source organism: Betaproteobacteria bacterium (assembly GCA_043756825.1). Classification (GTDB taxonomy): domain Bacteria; phylum Pseudomonadota; class Gammaproteobacteria; order Burkholderiales; family Burkholderiaceae_C; genus Pseudaquabacterium. Next base: position 1,741 of record JAYUQJ010000298.1, read on the forward strand.
TGCGGGCGTTGGCCCGACAGGCCGGCGAGCGTGTCCTGGGCCGCCTGCAATTCACGCATCAGCCCGCGCGGACCGAGCAGGGCAAAATGGTGGCGATGCCGCTGGCTGTGGTTTTCCACGGCGTGGCCGCGCCGCACGATCTCGCGGCACAGCTCGGGGTGGCGTGCCGCCTGTGTCCCGATGCAGAAAAAGGTGGCCCGCGCCGCATGGCGCTCCAGCAGGTCGAGCACCAGTGGCGTGACCGCCGGATCCGGGCCATCGTCGATGGTCAGGGCGATTTCGTTCCGGGCGATGGCGGCGTCGGGCAGGCGGGTCCAGTTCGGTCCCAGCCAGTGGCTGCGCGGCCACAGGCCGACGGCGGTAATCAGCAGGTGGTTGGCGGCGATGGCGCCCAGCACCCAGGGCCATTGGCCCGGCGCGGCGGCCAGCGCGAGCAACGCCAGCAGATGCAGCGCGATCGATGCGTGTACCAGCGGCGTCGGGTGCCAGCGCGGATCAGGCATGCGCCGGCGTCGCAAAAATCGCCGAATAGACCAACGCCAGAATCACGCCCGGCGCCACCGTGACCCCGAGGGCCTGCAGCAGGGAAACATTGGACAGTGCCAGCAAGCCGAACCCTGCGACCGTGGTGAGGTTGGCAAACAGCATTGAGGCCAGGGTGCGCGGCGACAGGGTGGCGCCCGGATCGGTGCGATCAAAAAACAGCGCGTAATTGGAGCCGACCGCCACCACCAGCAGCAAGCCCACCAGATGCAGGATGATCAATTGCTGGCCCAGCACGGCCAGGGCCGCAGTGACGGTCATGACGGCAGCCGCCAGCGGCGCGACGATCCGCATGACGCGCACCGGAGAGCGCAACACCAGCAACAACAGTCCGATGATGGCGGCCAGCCCGCCGAGCGACAGCGTGACCGCCTCCCGCAGGTAGCCTGCATACAGGCGGTCTGATTCGGCTTTCATGTCCACCAACAGCACATTGGGCAATCCCGTGGCGCGCAGCGCCGCCCGAATCTTGTCCGCGTCGATGCCGGCACCCGCCGGCGCGGTCAGCGGCACCAGGGCGTTCCACTGGCGATCCTGCCCCATGAGCAAGGCCTGCACCGCGATCGCCATCGAGGTCTGCTCGAGGTCGGCCGCCTGCAGCAGGGGCTGGCTGCGGGCCGCTGCGACATCGGCAACAAACGGCGCAAACAGCTGCGCCCGGACCGGCAGGCCCTGCACTGCTTGCGCAAGGCGGGCTTCCAGCACATCGGGAGGCGGCAGGCTGGCCTGTCGCGCACGCTGCGTTGCGATGCTCGGAAGATAACGGCTGGGACTTTCAAACCCGGCGAGCGCGCCCTGGTCGACCAGGGTTTGCAGCAAGGTCGAAACCTGTTCCGAGGATTGCAGCACGGCTTCCCGGCCCGGACCCGCGATCACCACCAGGTAGCGCACGTCGGGCGCACCCATGTCGGCACGCAGGCTGGTGTCGAGCGCCACATCGGCTTGCGACACCGGGCTCAATGAAGAGATGCTGTCGTTCCACAGGCTGGAGCGGTGCAGGACCAGCACCGCGCAGGCTGCCAGCAGCAGCAGCGCCGCTGCCCAGCGCAATGCGGCGGCGCGTTGTGCCCAGGCGGCCAGGACGGTGCCGATGGCCGAGACATCGTGGATGCGGAACCCGGCCGGCAGCAGGTGCGGCAGGACAAAACGCGTCATCGCGGCCGCCGCCGCCAGGCCGGCGATGGCATACAGGCCGAGTTGCGCCAGACCCGGGAAGCCCGACAGCAACAGCGAAGCAAAGCCGCAGATGGAAGTGAGCACCCCGAGGCGGACGGTCGGCCAGAAACGCCGGATCCAGCCCTGCCGGTCCGCATCCCCGTGTTCCGATTGCACGAACAGGTAGATCGAATAGTCGACCGCCTCGCCGATCAGTGCCGTGCCAAACCCCAGGGTGATGC
>JAYUQJ010000299.1:0-3675 GCA_043756825.1 Betaproteobacteria bacterium
GACCCCGACCGGCTGGTGGCGCAGCTGCCTACGCTGCGCCTGCTGGCGCGGCCGCTCGACCCGATCGAGGCCCAGGCCCGGCGGCTGCAGCCTGCGGTGGCGGCGTGGCTGGCGGCGGTGGTGGTGGGCGGCGGCAGCGTGGGCCTGCTGGCGGTGCACAGCCAGATCGGCAGCGGCGCGCTGCCGGGCGACCGCTTGCCCAGCGTTGCGCTGCGCATCGCGCCGCCCAAGCCGGTGCGCGGCGCCGGCCGCTGGCTGGACGCGCTGGCCCGGCGCCTGCGCGCCCTGCCGCTGCCGGTGATCGGCCGCATCGCCGACGGCGCGCTGCTGCTGGACCTGCGCTGCCTGGACAGCCCCGGCGACGAAACTGCCTTCCTGGCCCAGTTGGCCGCCTCGCCCGTCGCGCCGTGATCGTCGCCACCGCCGGCCATGTCGACCATGGCAAGACCACGCTGGTGCGCGCCCTCACCGGCGTTGACACCGACCGCCTGCCCGAAGAAAAGCAGCGCGGCATGAGCATCGACCTGGGTTTTGCCTATGCCGCACCCGACGCGGCCGGGACCGGCGGCGATGGCGATGGCGATGGCGGCGCCGAGCCGATCGCCTTTGTCGACGTGCCCGGCCACGAGCGCTTCGTGCGCAATATGCTGGCCGGCGTGGCGGCCATCGACCTCGCCCTGCTGGTGGTGGCCGCCGACGACGGGCCGATGCCCCAGACCCTGGAGCACCTGGCGATCCTGCAGTTGCTGGGTGTGCCCCGGCTGGTGGTGGCCTTGAGCAAGGCCGACCGGGTGCCACCCCAGCGCCTGGCCGACGCGCAGGCCGCCGTGCAGGCCCTGCTGGCAGACGGGCCTTTTGCCCAGGCGCCGGTGTTTGCATTGGCAGCACCGTCGGGGCAGGGCGTGGCGGCCCTGCGGCAGCACCTGGCCTGTCTGGCCCGGGGCCTGCCGCCGCGCAGCGCGGCCGGCCGCTGCCGCCTGGCCATCGACCGCAGCTTTCTGCGCGCCGGCGCCGGCCGCATCGTCACCGGCACGGTGCTGTCGGGCCAGTTGCAGGTGGGCGATACGCTGATGCTGTCGCCCCAGGGCCTGCTGCTGCGGGTGCGCGGCCTGCAGGCGCAGAACCGCCTGGCCACCCAGGCCCGGGCCGGCCAGCGCTGCGCCATCAACCTGGCCGGGGGCGAGCTCAAGCGTGCCGTGCCCGAGCGCGGCGACTGGCTGCTGGCGCCCGACGCCCATGCCCCCACAGCCCGCATCGACGTGCAACTGGCCTGGCTGGCCAGCGAGGCCGGGCCCTTGAACCCGCGTGCCGCCCTGCAACTGCACATCGGCACCGCCAGCGTCCCTGCCCAGGCGGTGGCCCTGGGTGCCGCGCCGCCGACACCGGGCCAGCCGGGGCTGGCCCAGCTGGTGCTGGACCGGCCGGTGTGCGCGGCCTGGGGCGACCGCTTCATCCTGCGCGACGCCGCCGCCCGCCGCACCCTGGCCGGCGGCTGGGTGATCGACCCGGCCGGGCCCGCCCGGGGCCGCCAGCGGCCCGAGCGCCTGCAGCAATTGGCGGCGCTGGCCCTGCCGGATGCCGCAGCGGCCCTGGCCGCGCTGCTGCAGGCGTCGCCTGACGGGGTGGACCTGGCCCCGTTCCATCGGTCACGCGGGCATGACGAGGTCCAGGCGCTGCGCCTGCAATCGGCGCTGGCTCTGCGGCGGGTCGACATGCCTGCCGGCCCGGCCGGCCCGGCCCGGCCCTGGGGCATCGGCGATGCGGCCTGGCAGCGCTGGCGCGACCGGGTGCTGGCGGCGGTGGATGCCTGGCATGCGGCGCAGCCCGACAGCCTGGGGCCGGACGATGCCGGCCTGCGCCGTGGCCTGGGGTTGACCGGCGGCGCTCCAACCGCGCGGCCGCTGCTGCGCGCCGCACTGGCCGCGCTGGTGCAGGCCGGCCTGCTGGTGCGCCAGGGCCTGGCCCACCGCCGCGCGGGCCACCAGCCGCGCCTGGCCGACGCCGACCAGGCCTTGCTGGACCGGGTGCTTGCGCTGCTGCCGCCGCAGCAACTGCGCCCGCCCATCCAGGGCGAGCTGGCGGCCCTGCTGGGTGAGCCGCTGGCCGGGCTGAAGCCCTTTCTGGCCCGCATGGCGCAGCAGGGCCTGCTGGTGCCGGTGGCGCCCAACCGCCACTACCGGCCCGAAACGGTGCAGCAACTGGCCGATCATGCGCTGGCGCTGGCGGCCGCCAGCCCCGATGGTCGCTTCGACGCCGCCAGCTACCGCGACCGCACCGGCATCGGCCGCAACCTGACGGTGCAGGTGCTGGAGTACCTGGACCGGGGCGGTGTCACCCGCTTCGACGGCGTGTGGCACCGGCCGCTGGGGTGACCCGGCGCATGCTAAGGTTCACGCGGTGCATGGAAGGGCAAGGCTTCCCGGTGGGGCGCCCGGTCTTCAAAACCGGTGGGATGCGCCCAGCGCGTCCGGTGGGTTCGACTCCCACGCCCTTCCGCCCCGCGCCAGCCAGCCCGCGCCTCAGAGACTGAGCGGGCATGATCGAAAAACGCTCAGTCTCTCAGACCGTCCAGGACGAAGGCGCGTCGCCTGCGATGCCGTAGCGCAGCAGGGCCTCGGCGCAGCGTGCGGCGTCGATCTCGCCCGCGTGGCGCAGCGCAGTCAGGGCCGCCAGCACGATATGTTGGCGGTCCACCTCGAAGAAGCGGCGCAACGCGGCGCGGGTGTCGCTGCGGCCGAAGCCGTCGGTGCCCAGCAGGGTCAACGGGGCGGCCAGATGGGGCGCCACCAGGCCGGGCCAGGCGCGCACATAGTCGCTGGCGGCAATGATCGGCACGCTGCCGCCCAGGCAGCGCTGCAGGTGGCTGGTGCCGGGCGCGGCCTGGGGCTGCAGGCGTTGCTGGCGCTCGTGTTCGCGGGCCTCGCGCGCCAGCTCGCTGTAGCTGGTGGCGCTCCAGACCTCGGCGTCCACCTGCCAGTCCTGCGCCAGCAGCGCGGCCGCCTCGATCACCTCGCGCAGGATGGCGCCCGAGCCCAGCAGCCGTACCCTGGGGCGCGCCGCGGCGCCGGACGCTGCGCTTGCCGGGTAGGCGCTGTAGCGGTACAGGCCGCGCAGGATGTCGTCTTGCACGCCGGCCGGCAGGCTGGGCTGGGCGTAGTTCTCGTTCATCAGGGTCAGGTAGTAGAAGACGTCCTGCTGCTGCTCCAGCATCTGGCGCATGCCGTGGTCCAGGATCACCGCCAGCTCGCCGGCAAAGCAGGGGTCCCAGGCGCGGCAGTTGGGCACCATCGCGGCCTGCAGCAGGCTGCTGCCGTCCTGGTGCTGCAGGCCCTCGCCGCCCAGGGTGGTGCGGCCGGCGGTGGCGCCCAGCAGGAAGCCGCGCGAGCGCTGGTCGGCGGCGGCCCAGATCGCATCGCCCACCCGCTGGAAGCCGAACATCGAGTAGTAGATGTAGAAGGGCAGCATGGCCTGGCCGTGCACCGAGTAGCTGGTGGCCGCAGCGGTCCAGCTGGCCAGCGCGCCGGCCTCGCTGATGCCTTCTTCGAGGATCTGGCCGTCGGTGGCTTCGCGGTAGCTCAGCACCGAGCCGATGTCCTCGGGCTCGTAGACCTGGCCGGCGCTGCTGTAGATGCCCACCTGCTTGAACAGGTTGGCCATGCCGAAGGTGCGGGCCTC
>JAYUQJ010000300.1:0-10301 GCA_043756825.1 Betaproteobacteria bacterium
GCGCCCGGCGTTGCGGCAGGCCGCTGCGGTGCCACGCGAACGCGATCGCGCCGCACGGCGCTCAGCCGCCGTCGGCCACCAGGCTGTCCACTGCCCGCCGCAGGCCGTCGTCGCCGATGGCCACGCCCTGCACCCGCAATGCGGCTTCCACCGCGCCCAGGCAGCCCAGGATGGTGGCCGGGTTGCTGTCGCCCAGGTGGCCGATGCGGAAGGCCTTGCCCTGCAGCGGGCCCAGGCCGCCGGCAATCGCCACGCCGAAGCGGTCGCGTGCGATGGTGCGCATGGCCTCCACATCGAAGCCCTCGGGCACGCTGATCGTCGTCACCGACACCGAGCGGCTGGCGGGCTCGCGGGCGAAGAAATCCAGCGCACCGGCCTGGGCCCAGCCGGCCACCGCGGCCTGCACCGCGTGGGCCAGCCGGCGGTGGCGCGCATGCACCGCATCCTCGCCCTCTTGCTCGATCAGGCCGAAGGCGGCGGCCAGGCCGGCGATCAGGGTCTGCGGCGGCGTGCCGCAGAATTTGCGGTAGCTCAGCGGGCTGGTGCGCAGCCGCCAGTCCCAGTAGTAGCGCGGCGCCGGGTTGCGCGCCGCCACGGCCGCGGCGCGGGCATCCACCGCCACCAAGCCGACGCCGGGCGGTGTCATCAGCCCTTTCTGCGACGCGCCCAGCACCACGTTGGCGCCCAGCGCGTCCATCTCGATGCGGGTGCAGCCCAGCGAGGCCACCGCGTCGACCACCAGCAGCGCCGGGTGGTCGGCAGCGTCGATCGCGGCGCGCAACGCCGGCAAGTCGGAGCTGATGCCGCTGGCGGTGTCGGTGTGCACCGCGAACACCGCCACGATGGCGTGCGCGGTGTCCTCGCGCAGCGACTGGGTGATGGCCGCGGTGTCGATTGCCCAGCCTGGGTGCCAGGGGGTGCGCAGCACGCGGCGGCCCAGTGCCTCGGTCTGCAGCGCCCAGCTTTCGCTGAAGTGCCCGGTGCCGGGGATCAGCACGCTGGCGCCGGGTGGCAGCAGGTTCTCGACCACCACCTCCCAGGCGCCGTGGCCGTTGGTGGCGTAGAAGTACACCTCGGCGGCCGCGGTGTGCAGCAGCCGGCGCAGGCCGGTCTCGCAAGCGGCGATGGTCTCGTCGAGCCGCGGGTCGCCCATGTCCAAGGGCTGGCGGGCCATCGCGGCCAGCACCTCCTCGGGCACCGGTGAGGGGCCGGGTGATTGCAGGAAACGGCGGCCGGGGATGCGGGAGGGGCTGGGCATGGGGGCGATCGGCGTGACGAAGGAGTGGGGGGGGATGAACAGGCGGTGGTTCATGCTACGGGCGAATGCTGGCCGAATGCCGGCCGCCGCGCCGGGCCTGGCGGCGCTGCAGCTGTCGGCAAACCAAAAAAGTCAGCAACCAGCCGTCAGCCGTCGCAACACCGCTCGGGTTCGACAGCCCGGCGGCTTTAGAGCCTGAGAGGATTTCGAGCGTGCCCGAGCGGCGCGCCAAACGGTGGCCGATCGAGGCGCAAAGCGCAGTCATAGCCCGGGCTATGACGAGCATTTGTAACGACGAGCGGGCGTCTTTTGGGGTGGTGAGCGGGCATGTCGGAATAAATCACAGGCTCTCAGCCCGCTGCCGCGGCCTGCCGCACCAGTGCCAGCTGGCGCGATTGCAGGACCAGCTGGCCGCTGCTGTCCCAGAGCGCGCCGTCCTCGATCACCCGGCCGTCGCACAGATCACGCGACCAGAACTCTCCCAGCATCCAGCCCGGCGCCGGCCGGCGCCGCAGATGCACCGTCAGCTCGACCGTGGGCACCCAGCCCACCGTGCCCAGCAGGCCGAACACCGCCGGCGGAAAGGCATCGGCAAACAGCAGGCAGGCCAGCCCATCCGGCGGACGGCCGTCCTGCAGGCGGATCCAGCCGCTGACCCTGGCCTGGCCGGCCGCACCGGCGCGGGCTTGCTGCGGGTGCAGGCGGATGTCGACCCGGCTCAGGATGGGCAGGCTCACGCCCTGGGCGGCGGCCGAGCGGCCCACGCAGGCCTCGGGCGGCGGCATGTCGGGCACTGGCAGGGCCAGCAGCGGCGCGCTCGCCGCCGGCCCATCGGCCGGATTGCCCAGGTCGCCCATGCAGGCCAGCAGCTCGAGACGGGGCTGGCCGTCCTGCACCAGGGTGGCCCGGGCGGTGCTGAGGCTGCGGCCGCTGCGCAGCACCTGGACGTCGATCTCGCAGGGCTGGCCGGACAGCCCGGGGCGCAGGTAGTGCACCGTGACGCTGAGCGGGTCGGGCTGGGCCGGCAGGGCCTGGCGCAAGCCTTCAACCGCCAGCGCCAGCAGATAGCCGCCATTGGGGTTGGCGCCGATGTTCCAGGCCGGATGCACCTGGCCCGTGAAGCGGCTGCCGGGCGCCAGGCATTGCAGGCGGGTTTCCTGGGTGAAATCACTGGTCATGGGCAGGTGTGGGGCATGGGGTTGCAGAGCGCGGCGGATTTCTGGCCAGCGCGCGGCAGGCCGTGCCGGGCCGCAGGATCGCTGGTTCGCTGGTTCGCTTGTTCAATAGGACTCATTGAACACCGCCCGCACGTCGACCCGCGCCTTCAGCCTGGCGCACAGCAGAAAGGTGCCGACGATCTTGCGCTGCACGAACACCAGGTCGGCCGGCGGGGTGCGGGCGAAGCCGGCGCCCAGAAACTGGGCCCGACCGCGCTCGAACGCGCGCCGCGACAGGTCGGACGCGGCAAAGTCATAGGCGCCCCGGTGGCGGAAGGGCTCGCCGGCCAGGTAGAGCATGGCCAGCACGCCATCGGCCTGGGCCGGCGGGTCGCGCGCATCCACGTAACCCACCCGCTGCGCGGCCGCGCGCAGGCGCACCGCGTCGGCGTCGCACAGCGCGCTGGCGAGTTGGCGCAATGGCTCGGCCCGGGCCGGGTCCACCGCTTCGGTGGCGCCGAAATCGAGCAGCCAGACCCGGTCGCTCTCGGCGTCGTACAGGTAGTTGCCAAAGTTGGGATCGGTCTGCACCAGGCGCAGCACGAACAGCTCGCGCATCACCAGCCGGCACAACGCGGTAGCCACCCGGTCGCGCACCTCTTGCGGCAGGCCCTGGGCGACGAGTTGGTCCACCGCCACGCCCGGCGCAAAGTCGGTGGCCAGGATCAGCGGGGTGCAGTATGCCCGCCGCACCGACGGCACGCTCAACAACGGATCGCGCCCCAGGCGGCGCCGGTAGAGGCTGGTGGCACGCGCCTCGGCAGCGTAGTCGGTCTCCAGGTGCAGCTGGGCGCGCACCCGGTCGAGCAGCGCGCCGACATCCAGGCCTGCCGGCAACAGCCCAGGGGTGCGCGCCAGCAGGGCCAGGTTGTCGACATCGCTGTCGATGCTGGCGCGCACGCCGGGGTACTGGATCTTGAGCGCCAGCACCTGGCCCTGGTGGGTGACCGCCCGGTGCACCTGGCCGATGGACGCGGCGGCGACCGGCTGCATGCGAAGCTGGCGAAAGCGCAGCAGCCAGTCGGCACCGTACTGGTCGGCCAGCAGCGTGGCCAGTTGCTCGGGCGGCATCGCATGGGCCTGGTCGCGCAGCCCGCCCATCAGCTGGGCGAACTGCGGCGGCAGCGCGCCCTGGCCGTCCATCGACATCAGCTGGCCCAGCTTCATCACCGCGCCGCGCATCTGCGACAGGCGATCGGCCAGGCGGCTGGCATTGCCTTCAGACAGCATCAGCTGCGACAGGCTGGGCCGCTCGCCCCGGGCCCAGGCCTGCAGGCCATTGGCGGCCGCGCTGGCGGCCATTTCGCCCACCGCCAGGCCCAGTTGCAGCAGGCGCTGGCTGCGGCCGGACGACACGGCAGCGTTGCGGCTGGGCGGGGGCGGCGGCGGCGGGGGCTTGGGCATCGGGATCGCTTTGGCGGCAGTGTGCCTGGGTTGCGCCGGCGCCGTGCCGACGGGCCGGCGCAGGCTCAGTCGCTCAGTCGCCGGACAGAAAGCCCAGCAGCAGGCGGGCCACCGCGGCGGGCTGCTCCTGTTGCACCCAATGGCCGGCGCCAGCGATGAAATGCACGCCGCGCAGCCGCGCGCAGGCGCTGTGCTGCAGGGCCTGCAGCGCGCCGGGCTTCTGGTAGGTGCCCCAATCGGCCGCACCGGCGATGTAGAGCGCCGGCACCTCGATGCGGCGGCCGGCGAAGACTTGCAGCTCGGCCTGGTGGGCCGCGCCGATGCTGCAGCGGTACCAGTTGAGCCCGCCCTGGAAGCCGGTGCGCTGGAACTCGCGGCTGTAGACGGCCAAGGCCTCGTCGGGCAGCCAGCGGCAGGCCGCGATCTGCGCCGCGCCGGGCATCTGCGGCGCCACCGTGGCAGCCATGCCGGCATCCAGGTCCATCACGTAATAGCGGGGCAGGCGGGCCAGCTCGTCGGCCGTCCAGCCCGCCAGCGGCGCGGGGGGGTTGCCGGGCCAGTCGGCACTCTTGTGGTGGTAGTAGGCGCGCAGCAGGTCGTGCACGCCTTGCGGCGCCTGCAGCAGATCGGCATTGGCCCCGCGCGACGCAAAGTGCCACTGGTAATGCTTGCGCGGCTGCGGCAGCGCGGCCAGCGCGGCCTGCACATCGGCGCTGGCCGGGTGTGGCGGGCCGGCGTTGGTGGTGATCGCAATGTTGGCGGTGTTGGCGGTGTTGAAGGGCAACGGCGGCGGCCCGCCGAAGGGGGCGCTCATCAGCACCAGGCGCTGGAACACATCGGGCCGCAGCAGCGCGCACCAGGCTGCCACCGGCGCACCGAAGTCATGCCCCACCACGGCTGCCACCTGGCGATGGCCCAGCGCCATCACCAGGCCCAGCGCGTCGCGCACCAGGTTGATCATCCGAAAGCTGGCCAGGTCACCGTCGTAGCGGGCATCCCAGCCGGTGGTGCGGCCGTAGCCGCGCTGGTCGGGCGCGATCACCAGGTAGCCGGCGGCGGCCAGCGCCGGCATCACCTGGCGCCAGCTGTAGCTCAATTCGGGGAAGCCGTGCAGCAGCAACAGCACCGGCCGGCCAGGCGTCTCGAAGCCGGCCTCCAGCAGGTGCACGCTCAAGCCGTTGATGCCGGGCAGCTGGCGGCTGCGCACGCCAGCGGGCAGGGGCCAGGCGGGCAGCGCGGGCAATGCGCTGGCGGTGTCGGGCGCGGCCATCACCAGCTCAGGCGCCGGGCGTGGTCGGGCGTGTAGTCCGCGATCGGGCCGACATGCTGGCCGGGCTGGGCCAGCAGCGCCGGGTCTTGCAGGTAGACGAAGCTGCGCATGGGATGGGCTGCGGGATCGTCAGCCGCCACCACGTCGATCTCCACCCGCCGATAGCCGCCCGGCTGGCCCACCCTTTCCAGCGCGTCCATCGCCACCAGATCGTCGGCCGTCACCTCGAAGACCTGGCCCTGCACCTTCAAGCCGCTGCCATCGGCCGGCAGCAGGCAGGGCAGCTGGCCCCGGATCAGGAAGAAGGGGTGGCGCTGCGCGGTCTTGAAATCGCCCTCGACACGGCGGCCGCGATTGACATGGAAGTTGGGAAAACCCTGCTTGAGCGAGCCGTAGACAAAGAGGTGGGGCATGGGGTGGCAGGGGAAGGTAGGGGGAGGTAGGGGGTGAGCCAGAGGCCGTGAGTCTGTCAAACTTGCCGCGCGCCAGGCGAGGTATTTTGATGACCCGACTCTTCATCTCCCACAGCTCGAAAGACGACGCCTTCGTCCGAGATCTCCGGCAGATGCTGGCCGACCAAGGGCAGGCGGGCTGGATCGATTCGCGCGAGCTGCGCGGTGGCGACCCGCTGTGGCCCGAGATCCAGGCGGCCATCGAGGGTGCAGCGGTCTTCGCGGTGGTGGTCAGCCCGGATGCCTTGCAATCCAAATGGGTGGGCAAGGAGTTGCAGCATGCACTCACGCTGCGGGCGGCGCGCGGCAGCAAGTCCTTTCCGGTCATCCCGATCTCGCTGGACGGCACCCCGCTGGGCATCATGGAAACGCTCTTCGGCGAGGAGCCGATCTACCTGTCAGCCAGCAGTGAAGCGGGCGGCGTCGAGGCCTTGATGAATGGCCTGCTGGTGGCGACGGGCCAGCGCAAGCACGCCGACGTGGCTGCCCTGCCCCAAGCCAAGGCCAAGCCGCTGGAAGAACTGGTGCTGGAACTTACCGACCTGAAGTTCAGCGAGAAAGACGGCGTGCGCCGCGCCAGTGGCCGGGCCCGCCTGGTCTACGAGCCGGCCACGCCCGGCCAGCGCGAGGTGGCCAGCCTGCAGAGCTGGCGCTTCATCGCGCCGATCGGGCCCATCGAGGCGGAAGACCTGCGCTGGTATCTGGAAAAGTTTGCCATCTGGCCCAATGAGGTCTTCCGCCAGCGCGCCCGCAAAGTGGAAGCCGACCTGGTGAGCTGGGGCCTGGCGCTGCACGACGCCGCGCTGCCTGCTGCCCATCGCGAAAACGTGCTGCAGGCCTGGGCCAGGATTGATGCCCAGGCCGGGCGACGCTTCTCGGTGCATGTGGATGCCTCGCCGGAGGCTGGCGCGCCCGAGGGCGAGGTGAACAGCGCCCGCGAAGCCGCCACTTTGCTGCTCGGCCTGCCCTGGGAGTTGCTGCACGACGGGCACGCCTTCCTGTTCCAGGGTGCCCAGCCCACCCGCGTGCGCCGCCGCCTGCCCAACACGCGCGTGCTGGACGTGCCGGTGGTGGCCACGCCGATCCGCATCCTGCTGATCACCGCGCGGCCCGAGGACGAGGCCTGCGGCTACATCGACCACCGCGCCAGCGCACTGCCGCTGGTCGAGGCCATGGAGGCGCTGGGCGACAGGGTGCGCCTGCACATCCTGAACCCGCCCACGCTGGCCGCGCTGGGCGAAGAGCTGCAACGCGCCTCCGATGCCAAGAAGCCCTACCAGGTGGTGCACTTCGACGGCCATGGCGTGTACGACCGCCGCGCCGGCCTGGGCGGCTTGTGCTTCGAAGATCCGCAGGACACCGGCAAGCTGGACCAGCGCCGGCACAGCACCGTCTTCACCCCTGAACTCGGCGCGCTCCTGCGCCACCACCGTGTGCCGCTGATCTTCTTGGAAGCCTGCCAGACGGCGATGTCGGAGCAGGCCAATGAGTCGGTGGCCAGCACGCTGCTGAGCGAGGGCGTGGCCTCGGTGGTGGCGATGAGCCACAGCGTGCTGGTGGAGACCGCGCGCCGCTTTGTCGAGGCCTTCTACCGGGCCCTGGCCCAGGGCCGGCGGGTGGGCGATGCGATGCTGGCCGGCCAGCGCCGCCTGAAGGACGACAGTTTCAGAGCGCGGGTATTCGGCGTGGGCGAACTGCGGCTGGACGACTGGTTCGTGCCAGTGCTGTTCCAGGAAAAGGACGACCCGCAGCTCTTTTGCGCCACGCCCTCAGTGCAGACGCAGGCCGACCATCAGACCGCGCTGGTACGCCGCCTGGGCCAGCTGCCGCCGCCGCCCGCCACAGGTTTCATCGGCCGCAGCCGCGAGCTGCTGGCGCTGCAGCGCCTGCTGGGCCCCGCGCGCTATGCCGTGCTGCGCGGCCAGGGCGGCGAGGGCAAGACCGCGCTGGCAACAGAGTTTGCGCGCTGGATGGTGCGCTCGCACCAGGTGCGGCGCGCGGCCTTCGTCTCGGTCGAGACCCATGGCAACCAGCGGGCGGTGATCGACGCCCTGGGCCAGCAGTTGGTGCAAGCCGATTTCTCGGCTGCTGGCGATCTGACTGAGGCCATGCAGCAGGTGGAGCGCGCGCTGCGCGAGCAGGCCACGCTGATCGTGGTGGACAACCTGGAAAGCATCCTGCTGCCGCCCTATCTGGACACGCCCGAGGCGCTGACCGAGGAGGCTGGCCGCGAGTTGGCGGCCATCCTTGCGCTGTGCCAGCGCCTGCTGCAGGTGGGCAAGACGCGCATGGTCTTCACCAGCCGCGAGGTGCTGCCGGCGCCCTTCGATGCGCCGCGCTATTTGCGCGATTTGCAGAGGCTGGACCGCGAAGACGCCGTCAAACTGGTCGAGCGGGCGCTGGATGCGGGCGACGGTGCCGGGGCGGGCGCGGCGCTGGATGCTGCGCGCGAGGCCATCGAGGCGCTGGTGGATGCCGTGCACGGCCATGCCCGAACACTGGCGTTGCTGGCGCCTGAGTTGCGCGGCCGGGGCGTGGCGGCTACGCATGCGGCGCTGGTGGACTTGATGGTGGCGATGGAGCGGCGATTTCCCGCCAGTCGGGAGAAATCGCTGTTTGCCAGCGTCGAGTTGTCGCTGCGCCGGCTGTCGCCCGCCAACCGGGACAGGGTGCCGGTGCTGGGGGTGTTTCATGGCGGGGTCGATCTGGATGTGCTGCGCGTGATGATGGCGTGGGAGAAGGCAGCCGTGGCCACGCTGGCCGGCGAGTTGATCGGCACCGGGCTGGCGACGGCGGACCGCTACGACCACCTCACGCTCAACGCAGCGCTTTGCCCGTATTTGCGCGGGCTGATGGATGCCGCGGAGCACGAGGCGCTGACGGCGCGCTGGGTCGAGGCGATGGGCAGGTATGTCGGGTTCCTGGTGCAGCAGCAGCGCCAGAACACCGAAGTCGCGGCGACGCTGACGGGGCTGGAGCTGCCCAACGTCTTTGCGCTGCTCGAAGGGGTGCAGCGCGCGGGGGATGCGGCGGCGACGATAGACCTGGCCACGTCGCTCTACAGCCTGCTGTCAATGCTCGGCAAGCCGCGGCTGCTGGAGCGCGTGGGGCTGGTGCGCGACGCTGCGGCGGCGGCGCTGGGCGATGCCTGGAATCACGCGCGGTTTCAGGCGTCACGGACCCGCACTGAGCAGCAGCTTGGCAGCGGCCGCTTGCGCGAGGCTTTGGAGGGCGCACAAGCTTTGCTGCACCGCGCCCGGTTGGGCGGCGCACAAGCGTATCCCGGTGCCGACTACGACCTGGCGGTGGCTTGCTTTCTTCTGGCCCGCGTGTTGCAGACGGCCGGTGGCGCAGAACAGGCCCTGCCGCTGCTGGACGAGGCCCGCCAGCGCTTCGAGGCGGTGGCCAAGGCGGATTCAGGTAGAGCCGCCGAACGGATGGCGTCCGTGTGCCTCGCAGAACAAGGCGACTGTCTTCGGGCGCTGGGCCGGCTCGACGAAGCGGCTGCGGCCTATGAAGAAAACATCCGCCGCGCCGAGCGACTCGATGACGCCCGGCAGGTCGCCGTGGGCAAAGGCCAGCTTGGGAGCGTCCGCATGAAACAGCGCCGCTACCCGGAGGCACTGGCGGCGCATGCCGAAGCACGCGAGCGGTTCACGCAGTTGGACGAACCGGGCACCGTCGCGGTGAGCTGGCATCAGACCGGCATGGTGTACCAGAAGGCGGGCCAGCCGGACGCGGCGGAGGATGCCTACCGGAAATCACTTGCGATCAAGGTGCGGCTCGGCGACGTCGCCGGGCAGGCGAGCACGCTGAATCAACTGGGGATCTTGTATGGCAGTGTCCCCGGTCGCCTGGAAGAAGCCGTGGCTTTCTACCGCCAGGCCGTGGACAAATCTGTCGAGAGCCGCGATGTGGCAAAGGAAGGCACCAGAAGAAGCAACCTCGCAGCCACGCTGTCGAAACTCCAGCGTTTCGACGAAGCACGCCAGGAAATTCACCGGGCGATCGAATGCAAGGCGCAGTTCGGCCACGCATCAGAGCCATGGACGACCTGGCACATCCTCGCCAACATCGAAACCGACGCCGGCAACCCCGCCGCTGCCGCCGAGGCGCAGCGCAAGGCCATCGCCAGCTACCTCGCCTACCGCCGCGAGGGCGGCGAGAACCATTACAACGATGGTCGCATCAGCCTGGCTGTGACCCAGCCCCTGCTGGCTGGCGACCCGACCCAGGCCGCGTCCCTGCTCGAAGAACTCGCCGCCAACCCCGACGCAGCGTGGCTGCTGCCCTTCATCCACGCCCTGCAAGCCATCGTCAGCGGCAGCCGCGACATCACCCTCGCCGACGCCCCGGAGTTGGAATACAGGATGGCCGCCGAAATCCACTTGCTGATCGAAACACTGGAGAGTACGGGTCGGTAACCCATCCCGCTTGCCAGCATGGCGGCCCAGCGACGGGTGCAGCGCGGCAGTGGCTCAGCGGCGCTGCTCGCCGTGCGCCGGGGCACGGCCTTGATGCCGGACAACCAGTATCCGGATCCCGCCATCCACCTCGCGGTAGATCACCGTGTACGGAAACCCCTGAAGCGGAAACTACCGGCGCCCGGCCGCTGTAGGGCTGCCAAGCCCTGGATGGGCCTCAACGAGCTTGGCGATTCGTTTGAACTCTCGAAGAAACCTGCTTGCCACACCGCCGCC
>JAYUQJ010000301.1:0-3665 GCA_043756825.1 Betaproteobacteria bacterium
TCATGTGGGTCATGCGGGACGCCGCGGCCAGCACCCGGTCGAGGTGGTCGCGGCCCATGCGGTCCAGTGCGGTGCCGTAGTCCTCCTTCAGGATTCGACCGAAGCCATCGATCACCCGGATCGGTGCACGCAGGTCATGCGAGATGGTGTAGCTGAAGGCGGCCTGCTCCTCGGCGGCGGCCTGGCTGGCGGCCTGCCGGGCGGCCTCGGCCAGGCCGGTGCCCACCGGCGCGGTGGCCAGCAGGCTCAGCAGCAGCGTCGGCCGAGTCTCGTTGCCCGGGCTGTCCAGCCCGTCCAGGCGCAGGCGCCAGCCCGGCAGGTCCAGGCTCTGGCCGGGGGCCATTGCCGTGACCGCCTGCGCCAGACCGTCAGGCAGACCGGCCAGGCTGCTGGCCCACGGCAGACCCTGGGCCGGCAAGGCGTCCAGTGACATCAGGCCCAACGCCACCGGATTGGCACGCACCAGGGTCCAGCCGCTGTCCGCCACCGATGGCAGGGCCAGGCAGAGCGCTGCCGGCCCCTGGCTGAGCAGGGCGTCCAGGCCCAACTCGGCGGTGCGTTGGGCGTCGGCAGCGTCGCTGGGCCAGGCCACGCCCTGAAAACCGGCAAAGCGACCGTGCTTGTCAAAGCGCGGCAGGCCGCGCAGGCGCCAGCCATGGCCCGGCTGGCCGCCGGGTGCGGGTTGCCGCACCCGCAGTTCGCTGATCGGCGCCTGGGCTTGCAGCCTGGCCTGCAGGGTGCCGGGCAGGTCGTTGAAGCGGTGCCAGAGGAATTCGCCGCTGAAAGCGCCCGCGACCCAGGCCGAGGCGGGTGCGCCCTGCGGAGGTTGCAAGCGGACCAGGCGATGCTCGGCGTCGGTCTGCCAGCACCAGACATCGACCAGTTGGCCCAGCAGGTGCTGACTGACGCGGGCTTCGCGCAGGCGCTCCTGCTGGCGCTGATGCGCCCAGAAGGCGCCTGCCGCCAAGGCGCCGGCCAACATCAGCAACAGGGCCAGTGCCTGCAGCGCGCCGCTCCAGGTCGGGTGGCCGGCGGCCCAGGCCAGCAGCAAGGCAGCGGCGAGCAGCACGACCGGCAACCAGGGCCTGGCGGCAGAACGGGGTTGGGCGGGCGCCGGGGCGCTGGCTTCGCTGTCGCTCGACATGGATCAGATTGTACGAAGGGCGAAGCCGCGTCCCGTGGCAGCGCCCTGCCTTGTGCGGCCGAGACCGGCGTGGCTCAAGACCGGCCGATCCGGGCCGAAGAACCGTTGCATGCGGCCCCCTGCGGCCGGGGAGTGCCCTGTCGGCAACGCGGTTCGCGCCGCGTGGCCTGAGGCGTGGCCCGGCAGGGCGACCAATCAACAGTCGACATGAAGTATCGACCTCTCCCGATTGACGGCCCGCCTGCGGGAAGCGATGCTGCATTCGGTATCGACCGGCTGGCACCTCGGATGACGGCTTCAGCACCCGGAAAGCAAGCCCATGAGCCTCCAGATATCTCAGCCCGCAGCAGCATCGCCCCTGGCGCCGACCCCGGCGGTGCTCGACGCACAGGCCTTGTCCCGCTTGACCGACCTGGACCCCAGCGGCACCAGCCAACTGTTTGCCCGGGTGATGGGCACCTACCGCAAGAGCCTGGCGCGCCTGGCGGCTCAAATAGCCCAGGCGCGCGCGCCCTTTGACGCCGAAGCGCTGCGCCTGGCCGCGCATACTTTAAAATCGTCCTCTGGCAGTGTTGGTGCTCTCAGCTTGGCCCAACTTTGCGGGTCTGCGGAAACGGCGTTGCGCGAGGGGCGCTTCGATGAGGTACCCCGCATACTGGATGCCCTGCTGGTCGAAGCCGTCCGGGTCGATGAGGCGGTCAAATTTGCCCAACCCCCAACCTTGCCACGCTCGACCCGATGACCCTTGCCGCTACCTTCGCCGCTGACGACTCGTTGGAGCGGCCCAAGGTACTGCTGGTCGATGATGATGAGGTCACGCTGCTGCTGACCGCCGTGGCTTTGCGCGAACATGGCGAGTTCGCCATCATCGAGGCCGGCAGCGGCGAGCAGGCCCTGGCCATGCTCGAGGATTTCACGCCCGATGTCATCGTGCTCGACGCGATGATGCCGGGCCTGGATGGTTTTGCC
Organism: Betaproteobacteria bacterium; assembly: GCA_043756825.1. Taxonomy (GTDB): domain Bacteria; phylum Pseudomonadota; class Gammaproteobacteria; order Burkholderiales; family Burkholderiaceae_C; genus Pseudaquabacterium. Next base: position 2,114 of record JAYUQJ010000301.1, read on the forward strand.
ACCTGCCAGACGCTGCGCGGGCTGGGCGGCTACGACAACCTGCCGGTATTGATGCTGACCGGTCTGGACGATGAGGCCTCCATCAACCGCGCCTACCAGGTCGGTGCCACCGATTTTTTTGTCAAGAGCAATCAGTGGAGCCTGCTGGCAGGCCGCTTGCGCCACCTGTTACGGTCGTCGCGAACCCGGCTTGAGCTCGAGCGCAGCAAGAGCAAGCTGGCGCGGGCCCAGGACCTGGCCCGAATGGGCAGTTTCGACTGGCGCAAGGCCACCCCGCACCATGCCGAGGTGCTCAGCCTGGCGCCCGAGGCTTTGCGTGTGCTGGGCCTGGGGCCGCAAGAGACCGTGTCGATGCGCCGCATCGTCCGCATGGTGCCGGTGCCCGAGCGGCGGCACTTCATCCGGATACTGACCGACAGCGCTGCCCACAGCCGGGTGCTGGCCACCGACGCGCCAGTGAACCTGGGCGACGGCCGGGTGCGCATCGTGCATTTCGAGGCCGAGCCCGAGTTCAATGATCATGGGCATGCCACTGGCTACACCGGCATCGTGCAGGACGTGACCGACCGGCGCCTGGCCGAAGACCGAATCCGCCACCTGGCCAATTTCGATGCGCTCACCGGCCTGCCCAACCGGCGCCAGCTGATCTGGCGCACCGAGCGCGCGCTCGACCACGCGCGCCGGCTGCATCACCAGGCGGCGTTGCTGCTGATTGACCTGGACCGCTTCAAGGTCATCAACGACACCCTGGGGCATGCCGCCGGGGATGACTTGCTGGTCGAGGTGGCGCGGCGTTTGCGCAGCTGCGTGCGCCACAGCGACCAGGTCACCGACGCCGCGCTGGAAACCGCCGGTCTGCGCAGCCACCGTACCCTCGAGGCGGTGGGCCGGCTGGGCGGCGACGAGTTCATCGCGCTGTTGCCCGAGGTGCAGGACGATGCCGATGCCGACCGGGTGTCCAACCGCATTCTCGAGGCGATGCGCGAGCCGGTCTGGGTCAGCGGCCAGGAATGCTTCGTCACCGCCAGCGTGGGCATCTCGATGTTTCCGCGCGACGGCCAGACAGTAGCCGACCTGATGCGCAATGCCGACGTGGCGATGTACTCGGTCAAGAACTCGGGGCGCAATGCGTCGGCCCTGTACAGCCCCATGCTGGCCGGGCGCGGGCGCGAAAAGCTGGAGCTGGAGAGCGCCCTGCACAAGGCCATCGAGCGCAATGAGCTGGTGCTGCATTACCAGCCCAAGGTGGATGTGCGTTCGGCCCGCATGGTCGGCGCCGAGGCCCTGATGCGCTGGCGGCGCGGCACCGTGCTGGTGCCGCCCGGTGATTTCATCCCGCTGGCCGAAGAGACCGGCCTGATCGTGCCGCTGTCCGAGTGGGCGCTGCGCGAGGCCGCGCGCCAGGCCAGGATCTGGACCTTGAACTTCGGTTTCACCGATTCAATCGCGGTCAACCTGCCCAACCGCATGTTCGAGCGCAGCGACCTGGTCGAGACCATCCACCAGGCGGTGTCGGCGGTGGGTGTGCCGCACCGGGCGATCCAGCTTGAAA
>JAYUQJ010000302.1:0-3661 GCA_043756825.1 Betaproteobacteria bacterium
CGAACCGCCGGTGCTGAGTGAGGTCACCAGCACTTCATTCATCGTGATCAGCACGTACTTTTGCTGGCCCGCGCCTGCCTTGCGCACCATCAGCTTGACTTCGGGGATGTGGCTGCCCTTGGCCAGTGCCGTCATCAGCGCATTGGTCGACGAATCGATGTATTTCGTGAAGGAAAGGTCTTGAAAGTTGGCCTTGCCCGCGCCGCCTCCGCCGCCCGTGTGGGTGGTGCCGGATTGCGACATGCCCCAGCTCCAGGCCAGGATGGCGATGTCGCCTTTGGGGCCCTGCGTCTTGTCGCGGCTCTCACCCTTGATGTTGGCGCCCATGTTGATGAACATGTCTAAAGCCATGAAAAACTCCTTGTGAATCAGACCCGTTGCGGGCCTATCGACACTGCATGAAACGCCCATCTTGGCAGGCGCCCCCCGCCGTGCAGTCAGCGGGGGCTGATTGAATGGTGAGCTGTGTAAGCTGGATCAACCGCCTTTGCCGGAAGGCAACTTTGAAACCAGTCGCAGCGACACCGACAGGCCCTCGAGCTGGTAATGCGGCCGCAGGAAGAACTTGGACTGGTAGTAGCCGGGGTTGGCCGGGTCTTCGGCGACCACGATCTCGGCGGCAGCCAGCGGCTTTTGCGCCTTGGTGGTTTCAGACGAGTTCGCCGGATCGCCGTCCACGTACTGCATGACCCATTTGGTCAACCAGCGCTCGACATCGTCGCGCTCCTTGAAGGAGCCGATCTTGTCGCGCACGATGCACTTGAGGTAATGGGCAAAGCGGCAGGTGGCAAAGAGATACGGCAGGCGGGCCGCCAGTTTGGCGTTGGCGGACGCATCCGGGTCGTCGTACTCGGCTGGCTTGTGCAGCGACTGGGCGCCGATGAAGGCCGCAAAATCGCTGTTCTTGCGATGCACCAGCGGCATGAATCCGTTGCCGGCCAACTCAGCCTCGCGGCGGTCTTCGATGGCGATTTCGGTGGGGCATTTCATGTCCACGCCGCCGTCGTCGGTGGGGAAAGAGTGGGTGGGCAGGTTCTGCACCGCGCCGCCAGACTCGATGCCGCGGATGCGTGAGCACCAGCCGTATTCCTTGAACGACCGGTTGATGTTGGTGGCCATGGCATAGGCCGCATTGGCCCAGGTGTACTTGCCATGATCGGCCGCGCCGGTGTCTTCCTCGAAGTTGAAGGCCTCGACCGGGTTGGTCTTGGCGCCATAGGGGATGCGCGCCAGGAAGCGCGGCATGGCCAAGCCGATGTATTTGGAATCCTCGGACTCGCGCAGCGACCGCCAGGCGGCGTACTCGGGGGTGGAGAAGATCTTGGTCAGGTCGCGCGGATTGGCCAGTTCTTGCCACGACTCCATCTGCATCAGCGACGGTGACGCGCCGGAGATGAAGGGGCAGTGGGCCGCCGCCGAAATCTTGGCCATCTCGGCCAGCAACTCCACATCCGGCGCGCTTTGGTCGAAGTGGTAGTCGCCCACGATGGCGCCAAAAGGCTGCCCACCGAACTGGCTGAACTCTTCGGCATAGACTTTCTTGAAGATCGGGCTCTGGTCCCAGTTGGTGCCCTTGTAGCGTTTGAGCGTCTTGCCGAGTTCGGCCTTGGAGACGTTCATCACGCGGATCTTCAGGTTCTCGTCGGTCTCGGTGTTGTTGACCATATAGCTCAGGCCGCGCCAGGCGCCTTCAAGCTTCTGGAAGTCCTCGTGGTGCAGGATCAGGTTGATCTGGTCGGACAGTTTCTTGTCGATCGCGGCGATCATCGCCTCGATCGATGCGACCACGTCGTTGCCGATCAGCTGGGTCTGCGACAGCGCTTGCTGTGCCAGCGTCTGGACGGCTTGCTCGACCGCGCTCTTGGCGTCGTCGGACTTGGGCTTGAATTCCTTCTGCAGCAGCGATGCCAGATCGCTGCCCTCCATCGCAACGCTGGCCAGTGCGCTGCTGCTTTGTGCTTCTGCCATGGGGGCTCCTATTCGGGACAGTCTGGGATGGCGAGGATCAGGCGTCGGCAGGCTTGGCTGACGATGCCAGCGCGCCGAGCAGGGCGGGGTCGGACATCAGCTTGCCTATCAGTTCTTCAGCGCCGCCCTTGCCGTCCATATAGGTCACCAGGTTCTGCAATTGCTGGCGCGCTTCCAGCAGCTTGTTCAGCGAATCAACCTTGCGTGCCACGGCATCGGGGGAAAAGTCGTCCATGCTGTCGAAGGTGATATCGACACTCATATTGCCCTCGCCGGTGAGCGAATTGGGCACCTGGAAAGCCACCCGCGGCTTCATCGCCTTCATGCGGGCGTCGAAGTTGTCGACATCCACCTCCAGGAACTTGCGGTCAGCCACCGGCGCCAGAGGGTCTGCAGGCTTGCCCGAGAGGTCGGCCAGAACGCCCATCACGAAAGGCAGCTGCACTTTCTTCTCGGCACCGTAGAGCTCGACGTCGTACTCGATCTGCACGCGCGGCGCACGGTTTCGTGCAATGAATTTCTGGCTGCTGCTCATGTTCTGGGCTCCTGTGCGGCGGTTGGGGTGGCGGGTGGAAGAGTTACAGCTTGTCGCTGAAATGGCAGACCACGTCAATAGCTGTCAGGGCTTTCGATAGCCTCAGGGTCGATGCCGACCATGCCGGCAACGCCGCTCAAAGCCTCGGGTGCCAGTACCTTGATCAGTTGCAGGAAGTTGTGACCGATCAACTGACGCGCGCGGCGCAAGAACAGTGGCGCGGGGTTGGTCGGTTCGGCTTTCTCAAGATACGCGCAGATCAGGTCGATGGCGCGAATCGCGTCCTCTCGGGAGTTGATGCTGCCCGACAGGCTGCGCCTGTTGCCATCGCCGGCCTGGCCGGCCGGGCCGGCGACATCGCCGCCAGACCCGTCGGCCGGCAACGCTGCAACAGCGTCGCCCTCGGCGGGCAGCAGGCCCGCCACACCCTGGGCCAGGGCGTACAGCGGGCGCATGTCCGGTGCGGCGTCACTGCCCAGTCTGTCATTGACCAGCGTGATGAGCTGACGGGCGTTGGCTACCGCCTCCTGACAGTGGGTGCGCAGTTCGGGAGCGCGCTCCAGCGCGGCCCGCAACATGCTGGCGATCTGATCCTTTGAGGGGGAGGCTTCATCCGGGCCAGCCTGCAACTGGCCGAGTGCGATCAGGACGCTGCGGATGGTGATTTCACCGACCGCGCGGTCCTGCACCAGCTTGGCATCGCGCAGATCGCCGATCAGGCCCTCGACCTCGCGCAGCGTGGTCAGGGCATTGACCCGGGCATAGGGGTCGCCGTCGTCGGGGTCAGGCAGGGGATGGATGTGGTCCCACAAGGCTTGGACCATGCCGTTGACCAGGCGCAGGCCGACCGACAGTGCGCCATAGCCGCTGAGGTGGAGCTTGCCGCGCAGCCACAGCGCGGCGATACGCAGGTCTCGTGATCGATCCAGCAGGTCTTCGGCCTGATCGACCACCGCACGCCAATCGGGCGGTTCGGCAGGGCCGAATGTCGATTCGGGTTTGCCCGCAGCCGATTGATTCAGCGCCAGAAAATCATTGTCATATTCAAGATCGGGCCCGCAGGGCGCGGCATCGTCCGCCAGCGGCGTCAGCCATTGCGACACCTTGCGGTTTTCAGCTTCGAAGTCGGGCATCGAAAGGGCGAATCAGGGTAGGGCC
>JAYUQJ010000303.1:0-10270 GCA_043756825.1 Betaproteobacteria bacterium
CTTGCGCCCCAGGGTGCGTTGGTGTGCAAGGTATTTCATGGCAGTGGCTACAGCCAGTTGGCCAAACTCTTCAAGACCACGTTTCGGGTGGTCAAGCCCATCAAGCCGAAGGCTTCGCGCGACAAATCGTCGGAAACCTTTCTGGTGGGCATCGGTCTGAAACAGATGCCTGAAATCAGCGTTTCCGGACCTAATTCTTGATGCCCCGTAAAACAGCCATGGCAGCGGCGCGGTCCACGCGGCAGCGGCGCACTTGCTTAGCTTAAAATCATGCCCATATGCGGGGGAGAAAGCGGACTTCCATTCGCTTGTCCGGCCGTCTTGACCCGTCGAAGGAACTGCGTTGAACAATCAATGGTTCTCTAAAGTCGCTGTGTGGTTGGTGATTGCACTGGTGTTGTTTACGGTGTTCAAGCAGTTCGACCGCGGCGTGGCGCAGGGCGGAATGATTGGATATTCCGATTTTCTGGAAGAAGTGCGCAACAAGCGCATCAAAACCGTCCAATTGCAGGAAGGCCCGGGCGGGAGCACCGAAATTCGCGCCCGCACCACCGACGACAAGGAACTGCGTACCACCGCGACCTACCTTGATCGCGGGCTGGTGGGTGACCTCATCAACAATGGCATCAAGTTCGACGTCAAGCCGCGCGAAGAACCGTCTTTCCTGTTGAGCATCCTGGCATCCTGGGGTCCGATCTTGTTGCTGATCGGAGTCTGGATCTACTTCATGCGGCAAATGCAGGGTGGCGGCAAGGGCGGCGCCTTCAGCTTTGGCAAGTCCAAGGCGCGGATGCTCGACGAGGCCAACAACACCACCACCTTTGCTGACGTCGCGGGCTGCGACGAGGCCAAGGAGGAGGTCAAGGAACTCGTGGACTTCCTGAAGGACCCGCAAAAGTTCCAGAAACTCGGCGGCCGAATTCCCCGTGGCGTGCTGCTGGTGGGGCCTCCGGGCACCGGCAAGACCTTGCTGGCCAAGGCCATCGCTGGCGAGGCCAAGGTGCCGTTTTTCTCGATTTCTGGATCTGACTTCGTCGAGATGTTCGTGGGTGTCGGCGCGGCCCGCGTGCGCGACATGTTCGAGCAGGCCAAGAAGAGCGCGCCCTGCATCATCTTTATCGACGAAATCGACGCTGTGGGCCGCCACCGGGGTGCCGGACTGGGCGGCGGTAATGATGAACGCGAGCAGACGCTGAATCAGATGTTGGTCGAGATGGACGGTTTCGAGACCAACCTGGGCGTGATCGTGATGGCGGCCACCAACCGGCCCGACATCCTCGACCCGGCGCTGCTGCGCCCGGGTCGGTTCGACCGCCAGGTCTATGTGACGCTGCCCGACGTGCGTGGCCGCGAGCAGATCCTGAACGTGCACATGCGCAAGGTGCCGATCGGCCAGGATATCCGGGCCGACATCCTGGCACGCGGTACCCCGGGCTTCTCGGGTGCTGATCTGGCCAACCTGGTCAATGAGGCGGCCTTGTTCGCCGCGCGCCGCAGCGGGCGGGTGGTCGAGATGGTCGACTTCGAGAAGGCCAAGGACAAGATCATGATGGGGCCAGAGCGCAAGAGCATGGTGATGCCCGAGGACGAGCGCAGGAACACCGCCTACCACGAAGCCGGCCATGCCTTGGTGGCACGTTTGATGCCCAAGACCGATCCGGTGCACAAGGTCACGGTGATCCCGCGCGGTCGGGCCCTGGGCGTGACGATGCAGCTACCTGAGGGCGACCGCTACAGCCTGGACAAAGAACGCATGCTGTCGACGATCTCGGTGTTGTTTGGCGGCCGCATCGCCGAAGAAGTGTTCATGCACCAGATGACCACCGGCGCCAGCAATGACTTCGAGCGCGCCACCTCGATCGCCCGCGACATGGTCACCCGCTACGGCATGACCGATGAGCTCGGCCCGATGGTCTATGCCGAGAACGAGGGCGAGGTCTTTCTCGGTCGCTCGGTGACCAAGACCACCACGATGTCGGAAGAGACGATGCGCAAGGTGGATGCGGTGATCCGCCGCATCATCGACGAGCAATACACGATTGCGCGCAAGCACATCGAGAGCAACCAGGACAAGATGCATGCGATGGCGACGGCCTTGCTCGAATGGGAAACCATCGACGCCGAGCAGATCGACGACATCATGCTGGGCAAGCCGCCGCGCCCGCCCAAGGACTGGACGCCGAATGCCCGCACCAGCGGCAGCAGTGGCGCGACCGGCGGTGGTGGTGCCGTCAGCGCGGACAGCGCGCCTGCGGCTGCCGCCTGACTGCGGACGAGCCCAGTGGCGCGCCGTCCGGGCTGCGGCTGAGCACGCGGCAGTAGTGCATCATGGGGCCTTCGGGCCCCATTCTCTTGGCACCTTGGCACCTTGGCACCTTGGCACCTCGGCGCCTCGACACCTCGGCGCCTCGGCACCGCTGCGGCGTCAAGTTTCCCAGCTCAATTTTCTGTTCGCCCATGTATTGGCAGACCGCCCGATTTATGGTGTTGCTGGCCCGCCCGCAGGTGATGGGCATCGTCAATGTCACACCCGATTCGTTTTCGGATGGTGGCCAGTTTGCCGATGCCCGCGCCGCGATGCGCCATTGCGACCGCCTGCTGCAGGACGGCGCAGACATCCTGGACATCGGCGGGGAATCGACCCGGCCGGGCGCCAACCAGCCCGACACCACCGACGAACTGGCCCGGGTGATACCGGTGCTGCGCCACGCGGTGACGTTGGGCGTCCCGGTGTCGGTGGATACCAGTCGGCCCGAGGTGATGCAGGCCGCGCTCGACCTGGGGGTGGACATCATCAATGATGTGCGGGCCCTCGGCCTGCCTGGCGCGCTGGCGCAGGTGGCCGCCCATCCCCGCTGTGGCGTTTGCCTGATGCACATGCAGGGCGAGCCCGGCACGATGCAGCATGCGCCCGACTACAGTGGCGATGGGGTGGATGAGGTCAGCGCCTGGCTGCGTCAGCGCCTGGCCGAGGTGCAGGCCGCAGGTATTGCGCTGCAACGCATTGCGCTCGATCCGGGCATCGGTTTTGGCAAGAGCAGCCTGCATAACTGGGCACTTCTACGGCGCCAGGAAGAATTACTCGCCTTGGGTCGCCCCCTACTGGTGGGATGGAGTCGAAAATCTACGCTCGGCAGCCTGACCGGCCGGCCGGTGCAAGACAGGCTGGCGGCCAGCGTTGCGGCGGCCCTGGCCAGTGTGCAAAGGGGCGCACGCGTTCTGCGGGTGCATGACGTGGCCGACACGGTCGCTGCCCTGAAGGTCTGGCGGATGGCAGGTTTGGCCGGGTTTGAGGCAGTCACAAACGAAGCGACAACACAATGACAAGACAGTATTTCGGCACCGACGGCATCCGCGGCACGGTGGGGCAGGTACCCATCACGCCAGATTTCATGCTGCGGCTGGGCCATGCGGTGGGCCGGGTGTTGCGTCGCAGCGGCCAGAGGCCGACCGTTCTGATTGGCAAGGACACCCGAATTTCGGGTTACATGATCGAATCTTCGCTCGAAGCCGGGCTGTCATCGGCCGGGGTCGACACCCTGTTGACCGGCCCGCTGCCCACCCCGGGTGTGGCCTACCTGACGCGCGCATTGCGCCTGGATCTGGGCGTGGTGATCAGCGCCTCGCACAACGCCTATCCCGACAACGGCATCAAGTTCTTTTCGGCGCGTGGCGAAAAGCTGCCCGACGACTGGGAGCGCGCGGTCGAGACCGAGCTTGAGGCCGCACCGCAATGGGTGGACTCGGCCTCGCTGGGCAAGGCCAGCCGTCTGCGCGACGCGCGCGGCCGCTACATTGAGTTCTGCAAGAGCACCGTCAACAAGGACATGACCTTGCGCGGCCTGAAAGTGGTGGTCGATGCCGCCCATGGCGCGGCTTACCAGGTAGCACCGGACGTGTTTCACGAGCTGGGCGCCGAAGTGATTGCCATCGGCTGCCAGCCTGACGGCGTGAACATCAATGCCGGTTTTGGGGCGACTTCGCCGCAGGCCCTGGTGGCGGCAGTGGCCGCGCATGGTGCGGACTACGGCGTGGCACTGGACGGCGATGCCGACCGGCTGCAATTGGTGGACCGCAATGGCCGTCTGTTCAACGGCGATGAGCTGCTGTACGCGATGGTGATGGACCGCCTGGCCCAGGGTCACGCGGTCTCGGGCGCCGTAGGCACGCTGATGACCAATATGGCGGTCGAGCTCGCCCTGCAGGCCAAGGGCGTGGCCCTGGTGCGTGCCAAGGTGGGTGACCGCTATGTGCTGGAGGAATTGGCGGCCCGCGGCTGGCTGCTGGGCGGTGAAAGCTCGGGACACCTGCTGGCGCTGGACAAGCACAGCACCGGCGACGGCATCGTCAGCGCCTTGCAGGTGCTGCAGGCGATCCAGCGCGCCAAGGCCTCGCTTGCCGACCTGTTGGCCGGCGTCACCCTGTTCCCGCAGACCTTGCTGAACGTCAGGCTGGCCAGCCTGGCAGCGCTGGCCGATTGGCCTGCCAATGCGGTGCTGGCCGCCGAGACCCGCCGGGTCGAGTCTGAGCTGGCCGGCCAGGGCCGGGTGCTGATCCGCGCATCGGGCACCGAGCCGGTGTTGCGGGTGATGGTTGAATCGCGTGACGCGGCGCAAGGTCGGGCCTGGGCCGAACGTCTGGCGGCGGCAGCCAAGGCTTGAACGCACTGGCGGCCGGCGTTGGCCCCGGGCCGCGCATGACGCAAGCACGGCCACAAAACCGAAATGTCACAGTGCGTCATGCCGCTGTCACATCGTTTGCCTAAAGTGTCGATTGCGCACTGGATGTGCCCACTCTTCACGCTGAAAGGCCTACTGACCATGTATTCGACCCTGTTTCGCGCCGCTCTGCTCACCGCCGCCATCCTGCCCGCAGCGGCCACGGCCCAGGATGTGACCGGTGCCGGCGCCACCTTTCCGGCGCCCATCTATGCCAAGTGGGCCGATGCCTACAACAAGGCCACCGGTGTGCGTATCAATTACCAGTCGGTCGGCTCGGGTGCGGGCATCAAGCAGATCAAGTCCAAGACGGTCGATTTCGGCGCGTCCGACATGCCGCTGACGGACGAGGACCTGGCCAAGAACGGGCTGATCCAGTTCCCCACGGTGATTGGCGGCGTGGTGCCGGTGGTCAGTATCGCCGGCATCGCACCGGGTCAGATCAAGATGACGGGCGCCGTGCTCGGCGAAATCTACCTGGGCAAGATCACCAAGTGGAACGACGCCGCGCTGACCGCGCTGAACCCCGGCGTGCCATTGCCGGCGGCCGACATCTCGGTGGTGCGCCGCGCCGACGGCTCGGGCACCAGCTTCATCTTTACCAACTACCTGTCCAAGGTGAATCCCGAGTGGAAGGCCAAGGTAGGCGAGGGCACTGCGGTGAACTGGCCGGTGGGTGCGGGCGGCAAGGGCAACGAGGGCGTGGCCGCCTTCGTGCAACGCCTGCCCAACTCGATCGGCTATGTCGAGTACGCCTATGTCAAGCAGAACAAGATGAACTTCGTGCAAATGCGCAACAAGGATGGCATCTTCGTCAAGCCTGACGACTCGGCCTTCAAGGCTGCTGCGGTGGGCGCCGACTGGCAAAAGACCTTCTTCCAGATCACCACCGAGCAGCCTGGCAAGGATGCCTGGCCGATCACCAACCCGACCTACATCCTGATGTACAAGTCGCAGGACAAGCCGGCCAATGCCAGCAATGCGCTGAAGTTCTTCGAGTGGGCCTTCCTGAACGGCGACAAGACCGCCGATGAGCTGGACTATGTGCCGCTGCCGGCGGAAGTGAAGGACCTGGTGCGCAAGCACTGGTCTGGCAACATCAAGGATGGCGCCGGCAAGGCGATCGCCTACAAGTGATGCTGGCAGCGAGCGCTGCACAGCCCGCACGCACCTGACAGCACCCTGGAGTCCCCGTGGCCGCCACCCTTCCTGCCAGCCCTTACCCCGTGTCAGAGCCGTCGGCGCCGCATGCCGAGCCGCCGCAGCGGCGGCGGGTGTCACCCTGGGCAGACACCCTGTTTTCTGGCCTGACCCACGGTGCAGCCTGGCTGACCTTGCTGCTGCTGGTCGGAATCCTGGTGTCCTTGGTGGTCGGCGCTGCGCCGGCCATCCAGCACTTCGGTCTGGGCTTTCTGGTCTCCACTGAGTGGGACCCGGTCAAGGAGAACTTCGGCGGCCTGGTGATGATCTACGGCACGGTGATGACGTCCCTCATCGCGCTGGTGATCGCGGTGCCGGTAAGCTTCGGTATTGCGCTGTTTCTCACCGAGATGTCGCCAGCCTGGCTCAAGCGCCCGCTGGGGATTGCCATCGAACTGCTGGCGGCAGTGCCGTCGATCGTCTACGGCATGTGGGGGCTGCTGGTGTTCAGCCCGATCTTGTCCACCTACGTGCAGCAGCCGCTGCAGAAGCTTCTCAAGGGCGTGCCGGTACTCGAGACCTTCGTCTCCGGCGCGCCGGTGGGTATCGGCCTGCTGTCGGCCGGCATCATCCTGGCGATCATGATCATTCCCTATATCGCGGCAGTGATGCGCGACGTATTCGATGTAACCCCGCCGATGTTGAAGGAGTCGGCCTATGGCCTGGGCGCCACCACCTGGGAAGTGGTTTCCAAGGTGGTGTTGCCCTACACCAAGGCCGGCGTGGTCGGCGGCATCATGCTGGGCCTGGGCCGGGCCCTGGGCGAGACGATGGCGGTCACCTTTGTGATCGGCAACTTCAACCAGCTCGATTCGCTGTCGCTGTTCGAGGCGGCCAACAGCATCACCTCGGCGCTGGCCAATGAGTTTGCCGAAGCCGGCGAGGGCCTGCACCAGGCCTCGCTGATCTACCTGGGACTGGTCCTGTTCTTCATCACCTTTGTGGTGTTGAGTTTGTCCAAGCTGCTGCTGGCGCAGTTGCGCAAAGGCGAAGGCACCCGGTCATGAGCAATTCCTTGACCGCCTTCACCCCTGCCCAGCATGCCGGCCGCGAGGCCAAGCACCGCCGTCGCAAGCGCGTCAATGCAGTGGCCCTGGCCCTCTCTTTCTCGGCGATGTTGTTCGGCATATTCTGGTTGCTGTGGATCTTGTTCGAGACTTTCCGGCTAGGCCTGAGCGGCTTGAACCTGGCGGTCTTCACCGAAATGACGCCGCCGCCGCAGGCCGAGATCGGCGGCCTGGCCAATGCCATCTTCGGCTCGGTGGTGATGGCCGGCCTGGCCACGCTGCTGGGCACGCCCATCGGGGTGATGGCCGGCATCTATCTGGCCGAGTACGGCCAGAAAACCTGGCTCGGCCATGCAACCCGTTTCATCAACGACATCCTGCTGTCGGCGCCGTCGATCGTGATCGGCCTGTTCATCTACTCGGTGGTGGTGGCCCAACTCAAGAGCTTCTCGGGCTTTGCCGGGGTGCTGGCGCTGGCCCTGATCGTGATCCCGGTGGTCATCAACACCACCCAGAACATGCTCATCCTGATTCCGAATGCGTTGCGCGAGGCCGCCTACGCGCTGGGCACGCCCAAGTGGATCGTGATCTCGTCGGTGACGCTGAAATCGGCTCGCGCCGGGGTCATCACTGGCGTGCTGCTGGCGGTGGCGCGGATCTCTGGCGAGACTGCGCCACTGCTGTTCACGGCGCTGTCCAACCAGTTCTGGACCAGTGACCTGAGCAAGCCGATGGCCAGCCTGCCGGTGACGATCTTCAAGTTTGCGATGAGCCCCTACGAGAACTGGCAGAAGCTGGCCTGGGCTGGGGTCTTTCTGATCACGCTGGGGGTGTTGCTGCTGAACATCACGGCCCGCGTTTTCTTGCGCAACAAGCATTGAGCCGATCCCGGAGCCCCGCATGGACCCCCGCACCGAACTGCCCGCCACCGAGAAGTCCAAGATCTCGGTGCGCGATCTGAATTTCTACTATGGTGGCTTCCAGGCGCTGAAGAACATCAACCTCGAGCTGCCGGCCAACAAGGTCACTGCCTTCATTGGTCCGTCGGGCTGCGGCAAGAGCACTTTGCTGCGCACCTTCAACCGCATGTTCGAGCTCTACCCCGAACAGCGGGCCGAAGGGCAGATCCTGCTCGATGGCCAGAACATCCTGAGCAAGGGGCTCGACGTCAGCCTGATCCGCGCCAAGATCGGCATGGTGTTCCAGAAGCCCACGCCCTTCCCGATGTCGATCTACGACAACATCGCCTTCGGTGTGAAGCTGTTCGAGACCCTGCCGCGGGTGGAGATGGACGAGCGGGTGGAATGGGCCTTGCGCAAGGCTGCGCTGTGGATCGAGGTCAAGGACAAGCTCGACCAGAGTGGTTCAGGCCTGTCGGGCGGCCAGCAGCAGCGCCTGTGCATCGCCCGCGGCATCGCGATCAAGCCCGAGGTGCTGCTGCTCGACGAGCCCTGCTCGGCGCTCGACCCGATCTCCACCGGCAAGATCGAAGAGCTGATCCATGAGTTGAAGGCCGACTACACCGTGCTGATCGTCACTCACAACATGCAGCAGGCGGCGCGCTGCTCCGACCATACCGCCTACATGTACCTGGGCGACCTGATCGAATTTGGTGCCACCAACGAGGTGTTCACCCAGCCCAAGCACAAGGATACCGAGGACTACATCACGGGCCGATTCGGGTGAACCACAGGAGTATCGAATGACAGACAGACACTTATCCTCTCAGTTCGACAACGAGCTGTCCGGCATCTCCACCCGCGTGCTCGAGATGGGCGGGCTGGTTGAATCCCAGGTGGCGCGGGCCGTGCACGCACTGTCCACCTTCGATGGCGAACTGGCCACGGCCGTCCTCAAGACCGAGGAGCAGGTCAACTCGATGGAGGTGACCATCGACCGCGATCTGTCGTCGATCATCGCCCGGCGCCAGCCGACCGCGCGCGACCTGCGCCTGCTGATCGCGGTGTCCAAGACGATTGCCAACCTCGAGCGCATCGGCGACGAGGCGGCCCGCATTGCCCGCACGGTGCAGCGCCTGCTCAATGCCGGGGTGTCCAGCCGGATGCGCCTTCCGGTAGGCGACCTGACCTTCGAATGCGAGCTCGCCACCAAGCAATTGCGCAAGGTGCTGGATGCCTTTGCCCGCCTGGACACTACGGCGGCTGTAGAGGTGCTGCGCCATGACGACCAGATCGACCGCGAGTTCGAGGGCCTGATGCGCAAGCTGATCACCTACATGATGGAGGACCCGCGCACCATCTCGTCGGCGATCGACCTCGTCTTCGTGGCCAAGGCCATCGAACGGGTGGGCGACCATGCCAAGAACCTGGCCGAGCAGATCATCTACATCGTCAAGGGCACGGATGTGCGGCACAACCCGGTCGAGACGGTCGAGGACCTGGTGCGATGAGCCCCCGCCCCGATTACTTCTCAGGCAGTAGAGAGCCGCTTTGCGGCCGGCGGGCCGGCGCCGCAGTGCGCGGCACGGGGGGTTGCCCATGAGCCGCATCGTGGTGGTGGAAGACGAGAGCGCGATCGCCGAGCTGATTGCGATCAACCTGCGCCATGCCGGGCATGTGGTGACCATCGCCGCCACCGCCGAACAGGCGCGGCACGAGATCGACGCGATGCTGCCCGACCTGGTGGTGCTGGACTGGATGCTGCCGGGCCAGAGCGGTCTGGCCCTGGCACGCCAGTGGCGCAGTGTTGCCCGCACCCGTGAACTGCCGATCATCATGCTCACTGCGCGCGGCGAGGAGGCCGACAAGGTGGCCGGCCTGGACGCCGGCGCCGACGACTACCTCAGCAAGCCCTTCTCGACCAATGAGCTGATGGCGCGCATCCGGGCGGTGCTGCGCCGCAAGGCGCCCGAAGCCCTGGAGGACGTGGTCGACGTGGCCGGGCTGCGCATCGATCCGGCCACCCGGCGGGTCTGCCGGCTGCTGGACGGCCGCGAAGTCAGCCTGAAGATGGGCCCGACCGAGTTTCGCCTGTTGCACTTTTTGATGACCCATCCTGAGCGGGTGCACAGCCGGTCGCAGCTGCTGGACCGGGTCTGGGGCGACCATGTCTTCATCGAAGAGCGCACGGTAGACGTGCACATCAAGCGGCTGCGCGAGGCGCTGGCCGCGGCGCAATGTGCCGGCATGGTGGAGACCGTGCGTGGCGCCGGTTACCGGCTCAGCCGGCATGCCAACGCCTTGCCGGCCTGAGAGACTGAGAGTTTTTCGATCATGCCCGCTCACCACCCCAAAACGCACCCGCTCGTCGTTGCAAACGCTCGCCATAGCCCGGGCTATGGCTGCGCTTTGCGTCTAGATCGAGCACGTTTTGTGGCGTTGCTCG
>JAYUQJ010000304.1:0-3660 GCA_043756825.1 Betaproteobacteria bacterium
TCACCCCGGTAGGCATAGCCCCACGCATTGACGCCGTTGCTTGCAAAATTGCCCCACAACAATTGACGGCTGTTCGAGCCCCCCATGATGGCATTTGCAACGTCCCAGGCCGACAAACCTGCAATGACCCCGGACCCCGACCAAAGGGTTTGCACGGCGTTCGTGCCGGCCACCACGAAACCCGCAGCGGTGGCAGTATTGACTTGAGCCGCATAAGTCATGTTGAAGGTATCCGACAGCTTCAACCAGACCAGGCCGGTGCTGGTATCGCGGAAGGTTGCCAGGCCAGACACGGCGGCATTGCTGACCAAGGCGGCTTGCGACGGGATGGTGGCGCCGAGTGACAGCCCCAGGCTGAGTGCGGCGGCGGCGATGCGGGAGATCTTCATACAAGTCCTTGAGTGATAAAAAAGATAATCACATTTAGCAGTAAGCGTGCCAGCCCTGTCTGCCGGTTTGCCTGGTAAATCAGGTCAAGTACTTGATGGCGAAAGCTTGCAAAATTCACGGACACCGAATTGGCCGGTGTAAATTGAATCGACAATTCAAGGCGGCAATAATTGGCAAAGCTGCAGTCGGTGTGATGCATGTCACATACTCCCGGCGCCGGCTCGAAACACCGCCTTGGCAGGTTTTGAGCCGGCTTGACACGCAGGCGACAGGGTGATGCCCGATGGGGCCGGCAGCGCGGGCCGACGACAATGCAAGCGCCGTGAACCGGCCCACTTTTCAAACTACCGGCTGCGCAAGACGATGTCCGACCCGCTTGCTTCGACCCCCTCCAGCAGCGACGCCGGCGCCACCGGCAGCACGCTCACCCGCTACGAACGGCGCCACGGCGCCGCCTGGATCACCCTGAACCGCCCCGACAGCCGCAATGCGCTGTCGGCCGCGCTGGTCAATGAGTTGGACACCCACCTGCAGGCAGCCGCCACCGACCCGGCAGTGCGTTGCGTGGTGATCACCGGTGCGGGCTCGGCTTTTTGTGCCGGCGCCGATTTGAAAAGCCCGCCTGGCCAGGTGGTCAACGGCCGCCAGGGCGTGACGCTGGCCGATGTGCTGGCCCGCATCCAGGACCATCCCAAGCCGGTGATCGCGGCCGTCAATGGCGCGGCCTTTGCCGGCGGCCTGGGCCTGGTGGGCGCCAGCGATATCGTGATCGCGGTGGACGACGCGCCCTTCAGCTTCTCCGAGGTCAAGATCGGCGTGATTCCGGCGGTGATTTCGGTGGTCTGCCTGCCCAAGCTGGGGCCCGCCCACGGCATGAAGCTGCTGCTCACCGGCGAGCGCTTCGACGGCCGTCGCGCGGTGGCGGTGGGCCTGGCGCACCGCGCGGTGCCGGCCGACCAGTTGCAGGCCGCCGTGCAGCAGGAGGTGGACGCGCTGCGCCTGGCCGGCCCCCATGCACTGGCCGAATGCAAGAAGCTGGTTCGCCGCATCCCCACGCTGGACCGCGACGCGGCGCTGAAGGAGGCTGCCGAATGGAGCCTGCGCATGTTCCTGTCGCCCGAAGCCACCGAGGGGATGGCCGCATTCCGCGAGAAGCGCCCACCGGCCTGGACCCTGCACAAGCCGCAAGATTGAATGAGCAGCCGACGATGACGACCGATCTGGCCCCATTCCGCGCCGAGGTGGCCGGCTGGCTGCAAGCCAACCGCCCGCCGGCACCCGATTTCCTGTTGCCTGAATCCTTCATGGAGGTGGGCACGCAAGCGCAGTTCGATTACCTGTGCCGCTGGCAGCGCAAGGTCTACGAGGCCGGCTATCTGGGCATGGCCTGGCCGGCGGCCTATGGCGGCGGCGGCAAGGCGCAGGCCCTGCAAGACATCGTCAATGCCGAGATGGCACGGCTGAAAGTGCCTTTCGTGCCCAACACCATCGGCCTGAACTGGGCCGGCCCGCTGATCCTGGCCATCGGCACCGAGACCCAGAAGCAGCGCTACATCCGCGGCATCCTCAGCGGCGACGACATCTGGTGCCAGGGCTTCAGCGAGCCCGACAACGGGTCCGACCTGGCGCATTGCCAGACCCGGGCGGTGCGCGATGGGGATCACTACATCATCAATGGCGCAAAGATCTGGACCAGCCTGGGCCAATACGCCAAGCACATGATCCTGCTGGCCCGCACCGACCCGCAGTCCAAACGCCAGAACGGCCTGTCCTACTTTCTGATCCCGATGCAGGCGCCGGGCATCCGCACCCAGCCGATCCGCAAGCTCACCGGGGAGTACGGCTTCACCCAGACCTTTTTCGAGGATGCCCGGGTGCCGGCCGATGGCCTGATGGGGCAAGAGGGCCAGGGCTGGCAGATCGCGATGCAGACCCTCACCTTCGAGCGCGGCGCGGCCGGCGGCCAGGCCGGCGGGCTGGCGCGGATGTCGCTGGGCATCGAGGACGTGATCGCACTGGCCCGGCGCAGCCGCCGCAACGGCCGGCCGGCGATCGAGGACGCGCAGGTGCGCGACCCGCTGATGCGCCTGCTGATCGAGGCCCAGGGCGACCGCCTGTGCGGCAGCCGCGCCCGGGTGCCGGCGCTGTGCAGCGAACGGCCGGCGGCGATCCCGCTGTCCAACAAGCTGCGCCTGACCGAACATGCGCGCCGCATGCTGCAGTTCTCCCTGACCCTGCAGGGCGCCAACGCCGCGCGCTGGGTGGGCGATGCCCAGGCGGTGGACGGCGGACAGTGGCAGCGCAGCTATTTCAATGCCTTCTCGGCCACCATCGGGGGCGGACCCAGCCAGATCCAGGCCAACATCGTGGGCGAGCGGGTGCTCGGCCTGCCCAAGGATTGAGCGCCATGGCCATCGCCGACACCCCGTCCGCCCTGGGCAGCCGTATCGCGCTCAGCGACGAACAGGCCATGCTGCTGGACGCCGCCGCCAGCTTTTGCCGTGAGCGCTCGCCCTCGCTCACCGTGCGCAGCCTGATGGGCAGCGACACCGGCTTCGACCCCGCCGTCTGGCATGACATCGTGCAGATGGGCTGGCCCGGCCTGGCCGTGCCCGAGGCGCTGGGCGGCAGCGGCCTGCCGCTGGCCTGCACCGCGGTGATCGCCGAGCCCATGGGCCGGCACCTGCTAGCCACGCCCTTTGCCAGCACCCAGCTCTTCGTGGCCGGGCTGCTGGCCGGCGCCACTGCGGCCCAGCAGGCGCATTGGCTGCCGGCCATCTGTCAGGGCCACATCGCCAGCGTGGCTCTGTTCGAGGACCACGGCGACTGGGACCTGACCCATCTGGACAGCCAGGCCCGTCGTGCCGGCGCCGGCTACAGCCTGCAGGGCCACAAGACATTGGTCACGGATGCCGGTGTGTCCGACGCGCTGCTGGTGTCGGTGACGCTGGATGGCGCGCCCGCCCTGGCCCTGCTGGACGCCACCGCCCTGCCCCGCCAGCACCTGCAGCGCGAGACGGTGATCGACGAGACCCGGCGCAGTTGGCGTCTGACGCTGGACGGCCTGACCGTGGCCGAGAACGCGCTGATCACCGGCGCGGCCGCCACCCGGGCGCTGGCGGCTATCCACGACGCCGCGCTGTTGCTGGCCAGTGCCGAGGCCGCCGGCGGCCTGGCCGGCGCGCTGGCGCTGATGGTGGACTACCTCAACACCCGCAGCGCCTTCGGCCGCAAGATCGGCAGCTACCAGGCGCTCAAGCATGGCGCGGT
>JAYUQJ010000305.1:0-3641 GCA_043756825.1 Betaproteobacteria bacterium
CAGCACCAGAACGAGTACGCCCGCGCGCCGGCCAAGCCCTGACGTCTGAACCAGCCCTGGAGTGTTTCCCATGCAAGCCCTGATGCATCGATGGCTGACCCGGCTGGCCCTGGCGGCAACGCTGGGCGCAAGCGCGGTAGCGCCCGCACTGGCGCAAACCGTCACCGCGACCGACCCCAAGGCGCCGCCGGCAAACTTTGTGGCCCCTGCCGAGACCAAAGCCGACGAAACCAATGCCCAGAGGGCCAGGACCCAGCCCGGCAACAACGCGCCGATGTGGCGGGCGGTGCGTGAATCCGGCGACAAGCCGGGCACGTCCAACCTGCCAGGCGCTGAACAAGGCATGCTGGTTCAGCCCTTTGTGCAATACCCCGGCGCCCGCCTGACCAATGCCGGTGAGGGTTGGCGCCAGGTGCGCAACCAGTGGATCCTGCCCTACGGCGGCTCCTTGCTGTTGATCGTGGCACTGGCACTGGGCTTGTTCTACTGGCGCAAGGGATCACTGGGCACCGAGGATGCCAACACCGGCCGGGTGATAGAGCGCTTCACCCCCTTCGAGCGGGCCGCCCACTGGACCAACGCCATCGCGTTCGTCAGCCTGGCGATTTCGGGTGCGGTGATGGCCTTCGGCAAGTTCTTCATGCTGCCTTTGATGGGTGGCACGCTGTTCGGCGCCCTGACCTATGCGCTCAAGACACTGCACAATTTTGCCGGTCCGCTGTTTGCCGTGTCGCTGCTGATCGTGTTCTTCACCTTCCTCAAGGACAACCTGCCCAGCAAAGGCGACCTAACCTGGATGATGCGCGCCGGCGGCATGTTTGGCGGCCACGAGGTACCTTCGCACCGTTTCAATGCCGGCGAAAAGGTCGTCTTCTGGGGCGGTGTGCTGTTGCTGGGCGCGGTGGTGGTGGGTTCGGGCCTGGTGCTGGACAAACTGATCCCCGGCCTGGCTTATCTGCGCACCGACATGCAGGTGGCGCACATGATCCATGCGATCGCCGCGCTGCTGATGATGGCGATGTTTGCCGGCCACATCTACATGGGCACAGTCGGCATGAAGGGTGCTTACCGCGCCATGCGCACCGGTTATGTGGACGAAGCCTGGGCGCATGAGCACCACGCACTGTGGGCCGCCGATGTCAAGGCCGGCAAGATTCCGGCGCAACGCTCGCCCGAGGGCGCCCCGGCCACCCTGGCCACGGCCAGTGGTCGGCAAGCCTGATCCTCGAAACCGTCTGGAGACAGCATGACCCGACTCAACGCTCTTCCACTGGCGGCACTGGCCGCCCTGCTGCTCACCGGTCCTGCGCTGGCCAAACTGCCGGCGCCCAGCGATGAAGCCAAGGCCAAGGCCGCCGAAGCCGCCGCCAAGACTGCCCATGCCGGCAAGGTCGACGGCTACAAGTTGTGCCTGTCGATGGACAAGGTGGCTGCGGGCTACCAGGCCGCCGCCAAGCAGGCCGGCAAGGCTGCCTCGGCACCCACCGAAACCCCGGCCTGCGTCGATCCGGGTGCCTTCGTCTACACCCCACCGGTTGCGGCAACGGCCGCCGTCGCGCCAGCCGCCGCACCGGTGGTGGCTGGCGGGCCCGCCCCAGCCAAGAAGTAGGCCTGCAGGCGCCGCCACGTCGCCCTGCAGCCACCCATGTCGCCCTTGGCTTCGTCCGACGCCTATTTTCCAGGCCCGCCCGCAACGGCGGACGGCAAGGCGTCCGGCACCTCCGCACCGTCGGCGTTTGACGCCCCAACCGCCAGGGCCCTGGTGGTCGGCGCGCCGCGGCTGACCCGCGCTGTCGGCGAATTGCTGCGCGAGATCACGGTCCTTGACGAGCATGGCGAGCGGCGCAGCGTCCACATTCCGGCCGAGCTGTCCTTGACCGTCTTTGTCGACAAGCGTGAACTGGTCACCTTGATGACCTTGGGCGCCTGCCCTGAAATGTTGGTGCTGGGCTATCTGCTCAACCAGCGCCTGGTGGGCGATGTGACCGAGATTGAATCGATCACGGTCGATTGGGATGTCGGCGCGGCTGCCGTCAAGACCCGCACCGGCATCGCCGACCTTGCCGCCAAGACCGCGCATCGGGTGGTCACCACAGGCTGCGGCCAGGGCACGGTGTTTGGCGACGCCATGGACCAATTGGCTTCGGTGCGCTTGCCCGATGCCACCAGCGCCCGTATCCGGCAGGGCACGCTGTTGCAATTGCTGGAGCAGATGCGCCAGCGCAACAATATCCACCGCAAGGCCGGATCGGTACATGGTTGCGCGCTTTTTCAGGGCGCCAGCTTGCTGGCCTTTGTCGAAGACGTGGGGCGCCACAACGCGATCGACACCCTGGCCGGCTGGATGGGCCTGCACGGCGTGGCCGGGGCCGACAAGACCTTCTACACCACCGGCCGCCTGACCAGCGAGATGGTGATGAAGTCGGCCCAGATGGGCGTGCCCATCATTGTCTCGCGCAACGGTGTCACGGCCATGGGCCATGGCCTGGCCGAGCAACTGGGCATGACCCTGTTCGGCCGTGCCGCCAACCGGCACTTTCTCTGCTACACCGGCTTCAAGCGATTCGACTCCGAACCTGAGCCGCAGCGCGCAACGGTGCGGGTGGTGTCGGGCTGAAGTCACGTTGCGCGCCGGCTGAGAGCAGCCCCACGCCGGCACGACACAGCGCCAGCAGCCAGAATGTCGCGGTGCATCTACTCAACGCCGACCTGCATTGCCACAGCCGCTATTCCGACGGTACCCTGAGCCCCAGTGAACTGGCCCGCCGGGCCAGCGACCACGGCGTCGAACTCTGGGCCCTGACCGACCACGACGAGGTGCGCGGCCTGGCCGAAGCACGCGACAGCGCCGCCGGCCTGGGCCTGGATTTCGTCAATGGCGTCGAAATTTCGGTCAGCTTTGTCGGCATCACGGTACACATCGTCGGCCTGGGCTTCGATGCCGACGATCCGGCACTGCTGGCGGGCCTGGCAAGCACCCGCAGCGGCCGGCTGGAGCGCGCGCGGCAGATGGGCGACGGCCTTGCGCGGGCCGGTATCCCGGGTGCTTTCGAAGGCGCGCTGGCCTACGTCAGCAACCCCGACCTGGTCTCGCGCACCCACTTCGCCCGCTGGCTGGTGGAAACCGGTGTCTGCGCCGACACCGGGTCCGTCTTTCGGCGCTACCTGACCGAAGGCAAACCCGGCTATGTCGCGCACGCCTGGGCCGGGCTGGGCGAGGCAGTGCGCTGGATCACCCAAGCCGGCGGCGTGGCGGTGATCGCCCACCCAGGCCGCTACAAGCTTTCGGTCAATGCGGAGTTCGCGCTGTTTTCCGAGTTCAAGGCCCATGGCGGACTGGGGGTGGAAGTGCTGACCGGCAGCCACGGCAGCGCCGACACGCTCAAGTACACCGGGATGGCGCAGGAGTTCGGCCTGCTCGCCTCCCGCGGCAGCGACTTCCATTCGCCTGCGGAGAGCCGCATCGAGCTGGGTGGCCTGCCCGACCTGCCCGGCAGCCTGACCCCGGTCTGGCAGGCCTTGATGCGGCGCGACCTGGCCCAGCGCGCCTGAGAGACTGAGAGTTTTTCGATCATGCCCGCTCACCACCCCAAAACGCACCCGCTCGTCGTTGCAAATGCTCGCCATAGCCCGGGCTATGG
>JAYUQJ010000306.1:0-3638 GCA_043756825.1 Betaproteobacteria bacterium
TGCTGATGCTGCTGGGCAACCGGCCCGAGTTTCTGGCCCTGCTGCTGGCCCTGCAGCGCCTGGGCGTGATCGCGGTGCCGGTGGGCGTGCGCGAGCAGCGGCCGGGCCTGGCCTACATCGCCCAGCAGTGCGGCGCACGCGGCATCGTCTTCGACGCGGCCCTGGCCGACCGGGTGCCGCTGGCCGATGAAGCCCCGGCGCTGACACTGCGCCTGAGCGCCGAAGCGCTGGCCGGCCTGCCGGCCGGCGCCGCTGCCCCTGCACACCCTTGCGGCGAGCACGACACCGCCGTCATCCTCTACACCTCGGGCACCACCGGCCGGCCCAAGGGCGCGATGCTGACCCACAGCAACATCGTGCACTCGGCCCTGCACTGGCAGGCCTGCCACCGGCTGCAAGCCGGTGAGCGCTCGGCCCTGGCGGTGCCGGCCAGCCATGTCACCGGCCTGATCGCAGTGATCGCCGCGATGTGGCGGGTAGCCGGCTGCGTGGTGGTGGTGGCCGAGTTCAAGGCCGACGCCTTCGTGGCGCTGCTGGCGGCCGAGCGCGTCAGCCACACCGTGATGGTGCCGGCGATGTACAAGCTGTGCCTGATGGCGCCGGCGCTGGCCACGGCCGACCTGCGCGCCTGGCGCATTGGCGGCTACGGCGGTGCGGCAATGCCGGTGTCCACCATCGACGAACTGCTGCTGCGCCTGCCCGCGCTGCAGGCCCTGAACTGCTATGGCGCCACCGAGACCACCTCGCCCGCCACCATCATGCCAGCCGGCGCCACCCGCGACCAGATCGACTCGGTGGGCGCGGTGCTGCCCGCCGCCGACATCCGGGTGATGGACGACCAGGGCCGCGAGCTGCCCCCGGGCCAGACCGGCGAGCTGTGGATAGGCGGCCCGATGGTGGTGCCCGGCTACTGGGCCAACCCCGAGGCCACGGCGTCGTCCTTCACCGCCGGCTACTGGCATTCGGGCGACCTGGGGTCGGTGGATGCGCAGGGCTTTGTGCGGGTGTTCGACCGCAAGAAGGACATGCTCAACCGGGGCGGCTTCAAGGTCTACTCGGTCGAGGTGGAGAACACCCTGATGGCCTGGCCCGGCGTGCTGGAGGCCGCGGTGGTCGGCCAGCCCTGCCCGGTGCTGGGAGAGCGGGTGCATGCCTTTGTGCATGCCCCGGGCGCGCAGCTGGACGCCGCCACCCTGCGCGCCCATTGCGCGGCCCAGCTGGCCGACTACAAGGTGCCCGAATCGATCACCTTCAGCGCCAGCCCGCTGCCGCGCAATGCCAATGGCAAGCTGATGAAGCGCCTGCTGCGCCAGCCCGCCCTGCCCTGAATTCCCGGCAGCCCGGCCACTGCCGGGCTACATTCTTCGTCCCCATCCCCCAGGAGCCCCGCATGAAAATCCCGTCCCTCAAGGAAGTCGTCAGCGCTGAAGAGTGGGCGCTGCGGGTCGACCTGGCCGCGGCCTACCGGCTGGTGGCCGCCTATGGCTGGAGCGACCTGGTCTTCACCCACATCTCGGCCCGCATCGCGGGCCCCGAGCACCATTTCCTGATCAACCCCTACGGCCTGATGTTCGACGAGATCACCGCGTCCAGCCTGGTGCTGATCGACCTGCAGTGCAACAAGCTGCGCGAATCGCCCTTCCCGGTCAACCCGGCGGGCTTCACCATCCACAGCTGCATCCACGAGATGCGCGACGACGCCGGCTGCGTGCTGCACACCCACAGCCGGGCCGGGGTGGGGGTCAGCGCCCAGAAATGCGGCGTGCTGCCGCTGAGCCAGCAATCCACCCTGGTGCTCAACTCGATCGCTTACCACGACTACGAAGGCATCGCCTTGAACCCAGAGGAGAAGCCGCGCCTGCAGGCCAGCCTGGGCCAGGCCAACTTCCTGATGCTGCGCAACCACGGCCTGCTCACGGTGGGGCGCACCATCCCGGACGCCTTCTTGAACATGTACACCTTCGAGAACACCTGCCGCATCCAGGTGGACGCGCTGGCCGGCGGCGTCGAGCCCAATCTGATCCCGGCCGGGCCGATCGAGGCCAACCGCAACGTAGGCAAGACCGCCACCGCCGGCCTGGGCGCGATGCTGGCCTGGCCCGCGCTGCTGCGCAAGCTCGACCGCGAGAACCCGGGCTACGACGCCTGAAACCCTGGCCCACCCGGGCCGCACGGAGACCGCATGAACAAGGAATTCGACATCGTGGTGCACGGCGCCACCGGTTTCACTGGCCGGCTGGTCGTCGAATACCTGCTGTCGCGGCGCGACACCGGCCTGCGCTGGGCCATGGGCGGACGCAGCGCCGACAAATTGGCGGCGGTGCGCGACGAGATGGGCGCCCCGGCCGAGACCCCGCTGGTCGTCACCGACAGTGCCGACCCGGCCAGCCTGGCCGCGTTGATGGCCCGCACCCGCCTGGTGCTGACCACCGTGGGCCCCTACCAGCTCTACGGCAGCGCACTGGTCCAGGCCTGTGCCGAAAGCGGCGTCGACTATGTCGACCTGTGCGGCGAACCGGCCTGGATGCGCCAGATGATCGACGCCCACCAGGCTGCGGCCCAGGCCAGTGGCGCGCGCATCGTGTTCTCCTGCGGCTTTGATTCGATCCCCTTCGACTTGGGCGTGCTGATGCTGCAGAACGAGATGCGCCAGCGCTTTGGTGCGCCGGCACCGCGGGTGCGCGGCCGGGTGCGCAAGATGAAGGGCACCTTCTCGGGCGGTACCGCCGCCAGCCTGAAGGCCACGATGGCCGCCGCCGCTACCCAGCCCGGCGTGCTGGACCTGCTGCGCAATCCCTTTGCCCTGACCCCCGGCTTCACCGGCCCGAGCCAGCCGCCTGGCCACAAGCCGATGGTCGACGAGGTGCTCGGCGTCTGGGTGGCGCCCTTCGTGATGGCGGCCATCAACACCCGCAACATCCACCGCAGCAACTTCCTGCTGGGCCATGCCTGGGGCGCCGACCTGGTCTACGACGAGATGCTCGTCACCGGCCCGGGCGAGAAGGGCCAGACCCTGGCCCAGGCGGTGGCCGCCGACAAGAGCCTGGGCAGCGACGACGGTCCGCAGCCCGGCGAGGGCCCGTCGCGCGCCGAACGCGAGGCCGGCCATTACGACCTGCTGTTCATCGGCAGCGCCAGCGACGGCCAGAGCTTGCGGGTGAGCGTCAAGGGCGACCGCGACCCCGGCTATGGCAGCACGTCCAAGATGATTGCCGAAGCCGCGATGTGCCTGTTGCAAGAGGGCAGCGCCACCCCGGGCGGCATCTGGACCCCGGCGGCGTCGCTGGGCCACGCCTTGATCGACCGCTTGCAGGCCCATGCCGGACTGCAGTTTGCCCTGGAGCAGCCGGCGGCCGGCCTTGCCCCGGCGCAGTGAATCGTCAGCGCCAAATCCTTGCGACCGGCGCCGCGCGCCGCATGATGGGCTGAAACCCACGCCGCCCACCTTGTTGGTGCCGTTCGTGCCGGACGGTGTACTAGAGGGGCCATGCCCCTACCCACCCGATTCAGGGTGGGTATCACGGGATGGTCATGGCAGGTCCCTAGTGCAGTGTTCAACGCTATTCGCGACATAAAACCGTGGATTTGCCGCTGTGGCGGCGTTGCAAATCCTCGCCATGCCACTGGGCATGGCTGCG
>JAYUQJ010000307.1:0-10184 GCA_043756825.1 Betaproteobacteria bacterium
GCGCGGCGTGGCCGAGAGCCTGCAGGCGCTGCGCGCGATCGACTACTACCCCGGCCCCGCGGCCGGGCAGGCGCAGGCCGCGCTCGACGCGCTGCGCCAGGCACTCGACGCGGCGTACTCGAAGGGCGAGCCAAAGCCGCGCGCCGACCACGGCATTGCGCGGCTCGACCGGCGCAAATTCCAGGGAAAACGCTGGGCGACGCGGGCCCGGCCCTGGGTCGACCGGCTGGCCTGCGCCTGGCTGATCCATCGCTTCATCGACCCGCGGGCCAGCTTCGTCTGGCTGGCTGATGCGGCCGGCGCCACTCCGGTGCCGCGCGGTGCGCTCGGCTTCGACTTCGACGGCGCGCGCTTCAGCCATGTCGGCGCGCGCGTCACCTTCGAAGTCCTGCTCGCGAGCTTCGGCTTCGATGCCGACCCGAGGCTGCTGCGCATCGCCGCGGCGGTGCACTACCTCGATGCTGGCGGCATCCCGGTCGCCGAGGCGGCGGGACTCGAAAGCGTGCTGGCCGGGCTGCGCGAGCTGCATGCCGACGACGATTTCCTGGCCGCTGCCGCGGCGGGCGTATTCGACGCGCTGTACGCCGCGCCGGTGGCGGTGTCGCCATGACCGCCGCGGCCACCCTGCCAGCCCCCGCGCCGGTCGCCTTCGCCGAGGCGCTGCGGTTCTGGCTCAAGCTCGGCTTCATCAGCTTCGGCGGCCCGGCCGGGCAGATCGCCATCATGCACAGCGAGCTGGTCGAACGCCGGCGCTGGATCAGCGAGCAGCGGTTCCTGCACGCGCTGAACTACTGCATGCTGCTGCCCGGCCCCGAGGCGCAGCAGCTCGCCACCTACATCGGCTGGCTGATGCACCGCAGCTGGGGCGGCATCGTCGCCGGCGCGCTGTTCGTGCTGCCTTCGCTGGCCCTTTTGATCGCGCTGTCCTGGATCTACCTGCGCTTTGGCAATCTGCCGCTGGTGGCCGGCCTGTTCTACGGCCTGAAGCCGGCTGTGACGGCACTGGTGCTGCATGCCGCCTACCGCATCGGCAGCCGGGCCCTGAAGAACCGCTGGATGTGGGGCATCGCAGCAGCGTCCTTCGTCGCGATCTTTGCCTTCGACACGCCCTTTCCGGCCATCGTGGCCGGGGCGGCGCTGATCGGCCACTTCGGCGCCCGGGCCTGGCCTGGCGTGTTCGCGCTGGGCGGTGGCCATGGCGCGGCCCAGGCCGGCCACGGGCCGGCGCTGATCGATGACCACACGCCCACCCCGCCGCATGCGCGCTTCAGCCGCGGCGGCCTGGCCCGGGTGCTGGTGGCCGGTGCAGCGTTGTGGGGCGGCGCGATGGCGCTGCTGCTGGCCAGCCAGGGCTGGCAGGGCACGCTCACCACCCTGGGCTGGTTTTTCACCAAGGCCGCGCTGCTGACCTTTGGCGGCGCCTATGCAGTGCTGCCCTATGTCTACCAGGGCGCAGTGGAGCAGCACCACTGGCTGACCGCCACTCAGATGATCGACGGCCTGGCCCTGGGCGAGACCACCCCCGGCCCGCTGATCATGGTGGTGGCCTTCGTCGGCTTTCTGGCCGGCTGGGGCCAGCAGGTGCTGGGGCCGGAGGCGCTGTTCTGGAGCGGTGCGCTGGCCGCCGCGGTGGTGACCTTCTTCACCTTCCTGCCGTCCTTCGTCTTCATCCTGGCCGGCGGCCCGCTGGTCGAGGCCACCCACGGCAAGCTGGGCTTCACCGCACCGCTGTCGGCCATCACCGCCTCAGTGGTGGGTGTGATCCTGAACCTGGCGCTGTTCTTTGCGTGGCATGTGCTGTGGCCGCAGGGCTGGGCCGGGCGCTTCGACGCGGTCTCGGCACTGATCGCGGTGGCCGCGGCGCTGGCGCTGTTCCGCTTCAAGATCGGCGTCATACCGCTGCTGGCGGCCTGCGCGCTGGCGGGCCTGCTGGCCCGCAACGCACTGCCCCTGACCTGACCCGGAGAAGCCCGATGCCTGCACCCCCCCTGTCGACCGTCGAGATCAAGGCCTTCGTGCCGGCGCTCGACCACGCCCGCAGCAAGGCCTTCTACACCGCCATCGGCTTCATCTGCGCGTCCGACGAGGGCGGCGTGGCCTATTTCCACCAGGGCCCCTGCGCCTTCCTGCTGCAGAACTTCCATGTGCCGGCGCACACCGCCAATTTCATGATGCACCTGCTGGTGGAGAACGTGGACGCCTGGCACCGCCACCTGGCGGCCGAGCGCATCGCCGAGCGCTTTGGCGTGCGCATCGGCCCCCTGGAGGACCAACCCTGGGGCATGCGCGACTTTGCGCTGTTCGACCCCAGCGGGGTGCTGTGGCGCATTGCGATGAACCTGCCGCGCCAGGGGGCCGCATGACCCAGCCCCTGCTGTCGGCGGCACGGGCCTTTCTGCAAGGCCTGGACCAATCCACCGCGCTCGACCCCGCAGTGGCGCAGGCCATCGACCTGGCCACCGAGGCCCTGGCCATCGACCCCGGCACGCTGGCCGGGCTGGCCGGTGTCCAGGTGCTGGACGTGCGCCGCCAGGCCGTGTTCTTGCAGGCGGGCCAGGCGATACCCGGCGCGCGCTGGTGCAACCCGGTGCACATCGGCGCGAACCCGGCCGCTGCCCTGCCCCCGGCCGGCCCAGGCCCCGCCCCGGGTCGCCCGCTGGTCGCCTACTGCGTCCATGGCCATGCGGTCAGCAGGGCGGTGGTGCTGGCACTGCGCGCCAGCGGCCATGACGCGCGCTTCCTGCGGGGCGGCCTGGCCGCCTGGGTGGCGGCCGGGCTGCCGCACGACGCGCCGGGCCCCGACAGCAGCGCACCCGGCCCGGCCTGAGCGCACGCCATACTGCGCCTTGTGATGACAGGACGCCCCCCCATGCTGATGAAGATTGCCCTGGCCCTGCTGGGCCTGCTGCTGGCAGGGGGCGTGGTGGCCCTGGCTGGCGGCCCGCTGGGCTGGTGGCAGGGCCGGCCGCCCATCGACCTGGGCGTCAAGGACGGCCGCCTGAAGGCACCGTCCAAGGCCCCCAACAGCGTGTCCAGCCAAGCCCTGCTGCACCCCGGCCACCCGATGCAGCAGGCGGCGATGATCGCGCCGCTGCCATGGACGGGCGATGCTGCGGCCACCCTGGCCCGGCTGCGCCGGGTGGTCGAGGCCATGCCCGGCGCCCAGGTGGTGGACCAGCGCCCCGACTACCTGTACGCCCGCTTCCGCACCCGGCTGATGGGCTATGTGGACGACGCCGAGTTCTGGGCCGACCCGGCCGAGGGCGTGATCCAGGTGCGCTCGGCATCGCGCCTGGGGCGCAAGGACTTCGACGTCAATCGCCAGCGCATCGAGGCGATCCGCGTCGCCCTGGCGGCAGCGCGCTGACGGCCACCAGGGCAGACTGGCGCCACCATGGCCGTTGCCCCGCGCGCCCGCCCCGAAGACTTCTTCAGCCCTGAGCAGTGGCGCCGCCTGGGCGCGCGCTCGCGCTGGCGCGGCCTGTGGCTGGTGGCGCATTGCTGGGGCGTGATCGGCGCGGCCATGCTGATGGGCGCGCTGTGGCCCGCAACGATCCCGCTGGCAGTGCTGGTCATCGGCACCCGGCAGCTGGGCCTGTTCATCCTGATGCACGACGGTGCCCACGGCCTGCTGCACCCCGACCGACGCATCAACGATGCGGTGGCCAGGTGGTTCTGCTCGTCCTCGCTGGGCGACTACCGGCCTTACCACCTGCAGCACCACCGCTATGTGCAGCAGGCCGAAGACCCCGACCTGGGGCTGTCGGCACCCTTCCCGATCTCGCGCCCGTCGCTGCGGCGCAAGCTGCTGCGCGACCTGACCGGGCAGACCTTTTACAAGCAAAGGCTGGCGCCGCTGATCGCGGGGCTGCGCTCGCGCGGCGAGCCGGCCCCGGCGGGTGCAGCGCTGCAGCGCCAGTCGCAGGAGCTGGTGCGCGGCTGGCGCTTCGTCATCGGCAACGCGATCGGCCTGGCGCTGTTTGCCGCCGCCGGCCAGACTTGGGTGTGGCTGCTGATGTGGCTGTTGCCGATGGCCACCTGGCTGCCGGCGGTCACCCGAATTCGCAACATCGCCGAACATGCACTGATCGCCAAGGACCAGCCCGACCCGCTGCGCCAGGCCCGCACCACCCGCGCCGGCTGGGTCGAGCGTGCGCTGCTTGCGCCCTACTGGGTCAATTACCACGCCGAGCACCACCTGTTCACCCAGCTGCCCTGCTGGCAGCTGCCGCAGGCCCATGCCCTGCTTCGTGAGCGCGGCGTGACGGCGCGCATGGAACTGCAGCCGGGCTATGCCGCCATGCTCAGGCTGGCCAGCAGCGGCTGACACCGCGTCGCCCGGTGCGCTGATGCCAGGGATGGCAGGCGTCACCAAACGCCGCCGGCCCGCCGTGCTCAGCCCGCCGTGCTCAACCCATAGGCCAGGCCGGCATCGCCGGGCGCATCCGCTCCCAGGCCGCGCCCATCTGCAGCACGCCCAGGTCGTCGAAGCGGTGGCCGATGATCTGCAGGCCGATCGGCAGGCCGCTGGCGGTGAAGCCGCAGTTGATCGACAGCGCCGGCTGCTCGCTCATGTTGTGCGCCACGGTGAATGCGATGTGCTCGAAGGGCCGCGCCGGGTCATTGGTGGGGCTGGCCCACTCGGCCGGGAAGCTGGCCACCGGGCTGGTGGGCGACAGCACATAGTCGAAGGGCTGGCAGGCCGTGACCGCCGCATCGCGCAGCGCCGCGATCTGGCTGTAGCCGCTGAAGACCTCGGCCGCGCTCAGCCCGACGCCGGTGGCCACCCAGTCGCGGATATAGGGCAGCACCCTGGCGCGTCGGGCCTCGGGCAGGGCCATCAGGTCCAGGTAGCTGCGCATGCGCCAGAAGCGGTCCAGGCCGTCGATCATCGCCCGGCTGCTGAAAGGCGCCAGCGGCTCGACGATGGCCCCGGCCGCCTCGAAGGCGCGGGCCGCCGCCAACACCGCGTCGCGGGTCTCGGCCTGCACCGCCAGGCCCCAGCCTGCGTCCATCAGCAAGCCGATCTTCAGGCCCTTGGGATCGCGCTGCAGCGCGCCCCAGTCGATGGCTTGCGGCGGCAGGCTGGTGGCATCGCGCCAGTCGGGCCGGCTCAGCACCGCCATCAAGGCGGCGCAGTCGGCCACGCTGCGGGTCATCGGCCCGGCCACCCGGCCGGCATAGGGCGGCTTGATGGGGATGCGGCCGGCGCTGGGCTTCAAGCCCACCAGGCCGCACCAGCCTGCCGGCAGGCGCACGCTGCCACCGATGTCGGTGCCAACGTGCAGCGGGCCATAGCCCGCCGCCGCAGCGGCCCCGGCGCCGGCGCTGCTGCCGCCCGGGTTCATGCGGATGTCCCAGGGGTTGCGCGCCAGCGCATGAAAGCTCGACAGCCCCGACGACAGCATGCCCCAGTCGGGCATGGTGGTCTTGCCCAGCAGCACCAGGCCGGCCTCGCGCCAGCGCGCGGCGGGCGGAGAGTCCTCGGCCATCGGCAACAGCTCGGTGGCGGCGCTGCCGCTGGGCATGGGGCAGCCCCGGGTGGCCAGGTTTTCCTTCAGGGTGCCGGGCACGCCGTCCAGCGGCGACCACGCGGCGCCGGCCAACCAGCGTGCCTGGCTGGCGCGCGCCTGGTCAAGGGCCGCTTCGGGGTCATGGGCATACAGGGCATTCAGGCGCGGTTCACAGCGGCCGATCTGGTCGATCACCGCCTGCACCACCTCGACTGGCGACAGTGCGCCGCTGGCATAGGCGGCACTCAATGCGCTGGCGCCGAGTTGGTACAGATCGGTCATGGCGGGTTCCTTCAGGGGCGGTGGCGGGCCGGTTTGGCAGTCGACCCGGCTGGCCAGCGAGGTCGCCACCCGGCCGGCGCTCGGGCTTCAGGAGGTGGCTTCGTCGTCACGCGCGGCCAGCGTGCCCTGGTGGAACACCATCTGCCAGCGCCCGCCCTGCTGTTGCCAGACGCTGCTGCGCAGGGTCTCGATGCCGTCATCGCGGGTCACGCGCCAGGTGGTCAGGGCCACGCCGGGCGCCAGCTCGCGCACCTTGAAGCCGCGCGCCTGGCGCGCCACCCGCGGCGGCTCGGACGCCAGCGCCGCCAGGATGGCATCGCGGCTGAACACCCGGCCCGAGGCGCCGAATTCGGTGAACTCGGGCGCCAGCAGCTCGCGCACCTGGGCCGGTACGGCCCGCACCACCGGGTCGAGCAGGCGCTCTTCCAGCGCCAGCAGTTCGGCCTTCAAGGCGTCCGATGCGCTCATTGCCAGCTCACCTGCGACAGGTCGTTGGCGGCCACCGGCGAGCTGGCCCACAGGCCCTTCAGCCCCTTGCGGGCCACCGACACCTGCGCGGGGTTGAAGAGGAAGGCATTGACCGCGTCATTGGCGATCTGGCGCTGGATGTCGCCGTACAGCTGCACTTGTGCCCGGCCGCGCCCGGCCTCGGCGCGCTTCTTGGCGATCTCGTTGAAGACCTTGCTGTCGTAGCCCCAGTAATAGGCCGGGTTGGCGTACTGCATATAGTCCAGTGGCTCGACATGGTTGATGATGGTCAGGTCGAAATTGCCCTTGAAGGGGCCGGCCAGCCACTGCGCCCACTCGACATTCTCGATCTTGGCGTTGATGCCCACCTTGGCCAGCATCGCCGCCACCACCTCGCCGCCCTTGCGGGCATAGCTGGGCGGCGGCAGGGTCAGTGTCAGGTTGAGCGGGCCACTGACCCCGGCCTCCTTGAGCAGCGCCCGGGCCTTGTCGGGGTTGAAGGCATACAGGCCGGTCAGGTCGACATAACCCACATCGGTGGGGGCGGCATGGCTGCCGATGGGCTTGGCCAGGCCTTCGAGCACGCCGGCGATGAAGGCCTGTCGGTCGATGGCATGCATGATGGCGCGGCGCACCCGCACATCGTCAAGCGGCTTTTTCTTGTTGTTGATGGCCAGCATGCCCTTGCCGGCGGTGCTGCCGATCTCCACCACGAAGCGCTTGTCGGCTTGCAGCTGCTTGAGGTTCTGCACCGCGCCAAAGCGCGGCATGCCGTCGATGTCACCGGCCAGCAGCGCCGCCACCTGGGCGGCGTTGTCGTTGATGAAGCGGAAGGTCACGCGCCGCAGCTTGATCGCCGCCGGGTCGCGGTAGCCCTCCCAGCGCACCAGGTTGACCGCCGAGCCCTTCTGCCAGCTGTCGAACCTGAAGGGTCCGGTGCCGATGGGCTGGGTGGCGGTGGTGGCCGCGCTCTTGGGGCTGAGGATCACCGCCGTGTTCTCGCCCAGGCGGAAGGGCAGCGTGGCGTCGGGGTTGTTCAAGGTCAGGATCACCACGTCGGGCTGCGGCGTGGCGATCGACGAGATATTGTCGAACACCCCCTTCTTGGCCTTGTTGGTGCTGCCGTCGGCTTTGGCGCGCTCGAAGCTGAACTTCACCGCCTCGGCGTCGAAGGGCGTGCCGTCCTGGAACTTCACCCCCTTGCGCAAGCGGAAGCTGTAGCTCTTGCCGTCGGGGTCGCTGGTCCAGTCCTCGGCCAGCAGCGCACTGACCGCGCCGCTGGCACTGATCTTGGTCAGGCCCTCCAGCACGTTGTAATGCACGATTTCACCGATGGCTGCGGCCGGCGCAGTGGTCGGGTCCAGGCTGGTGGGCTCGAGCACCATGCCCAGCACCACGGCATCCTTGGGCCGCTGCGCCCAGGCCGGGGCGAACGGGATCGGCAGGGCCAGCAGCGCGGCGGCCTGGCCCAGGGTACGGCGTCTGAGGGTCATGGTGAGGC
This sequence comes from Betaproteobacteria bacterium, assembly GCA_043756825.1. Classification (GTDB taxonomy): domain Bacteria; phylum Pseudomonadota; class Gammaproteobacteria; order Burkholderiales; family Burkholderiaceae_C; genus Pseudaquabacterium. The sequence goes on from JAYUQJ010000307.1 coordinate 7,765, forward strand.
TCCTTGGGAAAGCGGGACAAAGGCCAATCGGGCGCGCGTGGCGCAGGCGCGGCAAGGTCAGCCGACCTGCGATTCTGCAACCTGTCGGGCGCGGTGGCAGGCCGCTGCGTGGCCGGCACCTACGGCCTGCAGTGGCGGGGCGCTGACCAGGCACTGCGGCTCGCGCCAGGCGCAGCGCGGCGCAAAGGCGCAACCCAGGGGGGCGTCCACCGGCTGCACCGGCACCACCCGGGCCGGGCGGCGTGCACCGGGCCGGGCCAGCGGCACCGCGTCCATCAGTGCCCGGGTGTAGGGATGGGCGGCCTGCCGGAACAGGATGTCGGGGCTGCCCTGCTCCACCACCCGGCCCTGGTAGAGCACCAGCACCTCGTCGCAGACCAGGTCGACCACCGCCAGGTCATGGCTGATGAACAGGTAGGTCACGCCCAGGCGGTCCTGCAGGTCCTGCATCAGGTTCAGCACCTGGGCCTGCACCGACACATCCAGCGCGCTCACCGGCTCGTCGGCAACGATCAGGCGCGGCTGGGTGACCAGGGCCCGCGCAATGGCGATGCGCTGGCGCTGACCGCCCGAGAACTCGTGCGGGTACTTGGCCGCATCGCCCGCGCGCAGGCCCACCGCATCCAGCATCGCTGCGGCGCGGGCCTGCTGCTCGGCGCGCGCGCTGCCGCCCTGGGCCACCAGGGGCTCGACCACGATGCGGCCCACGGTCTGGCGCGGATCGAGTGAACCGAACGGGTCCTGAAACACCATCTGGAAGCCGGCCCGGGCGTGCCGCAAGGCCACCGGATCGAGCCGGGCCAGATCCTGGCCGGCCATGTGCACGGTGCCGGCGGTGGGTGGCTCCAGCGCCATCACCAGCCGCGCCAGCGTGCTCTTGCCCGAGCCCGATTCGCCGACGATGCCCAGCGTCGTGCCGGCGTGCAGCGTGAAGCTGACATCGTCCAGCGCTTGAACCAGGGCGCCGGGCGCGAACAGGTGTTCGCGCGGCAGGCGGTACTGCTTGGCCAGCGCGAGCGCCTCGAGCAGCGGCGGTGTAGCGCTCAAGCGACCTCCTGCCAGCGAATGCAGCGCACATGGTGGGCCTCGGTCACCGTCTCGGCCGGCGGCAGGGCCAGGCGGCACGCGCGCACCGCCAGCGAACAGCGATCGGCAAACGCACAGCCCAGCGGCATCTCGTGCAATGCCGGCACGCGTCCGGCGATGGTGGCCAGTGGCAGGCTGCGGTCGGTGCCCAGGCGCGGGCGTGCCGCAAACAGGCCGCGCGTATAGGGATGCGCGCGCCGCTCGAACAAGGCGCGCGTGGGCCCGCTCTCGACGATGCTGCCGGCGTACATCACAGCCAACTGCTCGACGCGCGCAGCCATCACGTCCAGGTTGTGGCTGATCAGCAGCAGCGCCATGCCGGTGTCGCGTCGCAACTCATCGAGCAGGTCGAGCACCTCGCGCTGCACGGTGGTGTCCAACGCCGTGGTCGGCTCGTCGGCAATCAGCAAGTCGGGGCCGCAGGCCAGCGCGATGGCAATCACCACACGCTGGCGCTGGCCGCCCGAGAGCTGGTGCGGATAGGCCGCGAGCCGCTCGCGCGCCTTGGGCAGTTGCACCCGGTCCAGCAGTCGCAGCGCCTCGGCGCGCGCCGTCGCCGCGTCCAGGCCACGGTGCAGGCGCAGCGGCTCAGCCACCTGGCGGCCGATCGGGTGCAGCGGATTCAGCGCCGTCATCGGCTCCTGGAAGACCATCGCGATGCGGTCGCCGCGTAAGGCACACATGGCGTCCTCGCTCAGCGTGGTCAGTTCGCGGCCGTCGTAGCGGATCGAGCCCGACACGCGCGCGCCCTCGGGCAACAGCCCCATCAGCGCCAGCGCGGTCATCGACTTGCCGCAACCCGATTCGCCGATCAGGCCCAGCGTGGCGCCGCGCTCGAGCGCGAAGGACACGCCGCGCAAGGCATCGGCCGGGCCGCTCGCAGTGGCCAGCGTGACGCGCAGGTCGAGAACTTCGAGCAGTGGCACAGGATGGTGACCTTGGCGATGAATGGCCATGACGATACCGCGCAGTTGCGCCCGCTCATCACGCAGCCCACCGGGATAACCCGAGCGGCAGCACCGATTGCTCCCGGAGCCCGGCCCTAGAATCTCTGCGATTCCGAGGAGCCGCGCCGCATGGCCACCCGCAAGAGCACTGCCAAGCCCCAAGCGCAGACCGGCGCCTACACGCACACCGACGCCAAGGCCATCATCCGCCCCGAGGTGGGCGTTCAGAGCCACGCCGCGGCCAAGCCCAAGTTCCGCCGCGAGCCCCACCACCTACCGCTACGACAGTTCGCTGGCGCCACAACTTCAGTGGGATGCCGGCAACCCGGCGCGCGAACAGGGCGAGGCGCTGGTAGCGCGTATCGCTGAGTTGAGCCGAGAGTTGGG
>JAYUQJ010000308.1:0-3631 GCA_043756825.1 Betaproteobacteria bacterium
CAAGCTGGCACAACTGGCGCGAGGGCGCGACTTCGAGCCCTTCGACCGCAGCCTGGATGTGCAGGTCTCGCGCCTGCGCAAGCTGATCGAGCCCGATGCGACCCAGCCCCGCTATATCCAGACCGTGTGGGGCGTGGGCTATGTCTTCGTGCCGGACGGCACGCCCTGACAGCGTGCCGGCGTAAACCCCATGACCAAGCAGAAGGTTGCGTTCAGCCTGTTTTGGCGCACCTTTGCCCTGCTGCTGCTGCTGTTGGCAGGCGGTGTCTTTGCCTGGCTCCAGACCCTGCGGGAACTTGAACGCGAGCCGAAGGAGTTGCAGCAATGCGGGCAGTTGCTGTCGCAGGCCGTCAGCCTGGCCAGCATCGCCTTGCGCCACGCCGAACGGCCTCAGCGGCCGGCGCTGATCAAGGCACTGGCAGACCGCGACGGGCTGGTGATGCGCCCGCGTGCAGCGTCCGATGCCTGGTCGGCCCCGGCCAGCGAGAGCCCGCTGCGCGCCTTGCACCAGCTGCTCCAACTGAACTTGGGCAGCGACTTGCTGATGGCCAGCAATGTGAACGGTACACCCGGGGTCTGGCTCGGCGTGAACATCGACCGCGAAACCTGGTGGATCAAGGCGCCGGTGAATCTGCTGCCACGCGCCGGCAATTCGCATTGGATGTTCTGGCTGGGCATTTCAGTGGTCATCACCTTGCTGGGCTCGATGCTGATTGCCCGGCTGATCAATCGGCCACTGCGTGACCTGTCGTTTGCGGCCAGCCGTATCCGGGGCGGTGAATACGATTCGCGCCTGGACGAGACCACGATCACCAGCGAGATCCGCGAGGTCAACATGGGCTTCAACCGCATGGCCCGCGAGCTGGCCAAGGTCGAGGAAGACCGGGCGGTGATGCTGGCCGGCATCAGCCATGATCTGCGCACCCCGCTGGCCCGCCTGCGCCTGGAAACCGAAATGAGTGTGGCCGACGAAGACGCGCGTATCAATATGGCGTCCGACATCGACCAACTCGACGCCATCATCGACAAGTTCATGGACTACGCCCGCCCGGGGGCGACGGTATTGCGCCCGGTGCTGCTGTCGCGCCTGATCGACCGCGAAGCCGCCACTTTCCGCGACCCCAGCGAGATCCGCATCACCTCCAAGGTGGCCATCGACCTGGAGGTGCTGGCCGATGAGGTGGAACTGGCGCGGGTCTTTGCCAACCTGTTCGAAAACGCCAGGCGTTACGGCCGCGGCAACGAGACCGGCATCGCCATGATCAATGTCAACTGCGTGCGCGCCGGCGGCTGGGCGATCTGCACCGTGCGCGATCACGGCCCTGGCGTGGCACCCGAGAAACTGGGCCAGCTGACCACGCCCTTCTTCCGGGGCGACGCCGCCCGCACCGCCGCCACCGGCGCCGGCCTGGGCCTGGCCATTGTCGAGAAATCGATGCAGCGCATGGGCGGCCAGGTGGAGATTGCCAATGCACCCGACGGCGGCCTGATGGTGCACCTGCGCCTGCGCCAGGCGCGTCCGCCCAGCCCCTGACAGGCGCAGCGCCGGGCTGCGCTCATCGGCTCAGCAGGCACACGGCGCGGGTCTCGATGGCCCGGCCCTCGCCCACCGGTCCCATGCCTTCGGCGGTCTTGGCCTTGACATTGACCTGGCCCGCGCCCAAGCCCAGCAAGGCAGCGATGCGGTCGACCATCGGCGCAATGTGCGCTGCCAGCCTGGGCGCCTGGGCCACGATGGTGGCGTCGATATTGACGATCTGCCAGCCGTCGGCGCGCACCCTGCGAGCGCATTCGGCCAGCAGCCGGCCCGAATCAGCGCCCTTGAAGGCCGGGTCGGAATCCGGGAAATGGCGGCCAATGTCGCCCAGTGCGGCAGCGCCGAACAGCGCGTCGGTGATGGCGTGCAGCAAGGCATCGGCGTCCGAATGGCCGAGCAGGCCGTGGCTGTGGGCGATGGTGATGCCGCCCAGGACCAAGGGTCGGCCGGTGACCAGCGCATGGGTATCCCAGCCCTCGCCGATGCGCAACTGCAGGCCTGCTGGCCGGCCGGACGGCAGCGGCCTGAGCAGCCTTTCGGCCAGAACGAAGTCGGCTGGCCAGGTGATCTTGATGTTCTGGTAGTCCCCAACCACCAACCGTGGTGCATGGCCACAAGCCTCGACCGCGCTGGCCTCGTCGGTCACCGCAGGCCCAGCGCCGTGCAGCGCCGGCTGCAGCAGCCCCAGGCGGAACATCTGCGGTGTCTGTGCGGCCCATTTGCCGTCGCGCAGCACGGTTGCCGCCACTTGCGGCCTTGCGCTGCCGGCCTGCGCCTGCTTGAGGGTGTCGGACAGCGGCAAGGCCAACAGGCCGCCCACTTCGTCGTCCTGGCAGGCGTCGATCAGGCGGTCTACCCAGGCCGGCTGCAGCAGGCAGCGGGCAGCGTCGTGCACCAGCACCCAGTCGTGAGGCATCGCGCCGCGCGCCTGCAACTCTTCGAGGCCGGCGGCCACGGTGGCGGCGCGGCTGGCGCCGCCCACCCGCGCCACCCAGGCCTGCTCGCCTACAAAGCCGGGCACCTGGCGCTCGAACTGGTCGTCATCGGGTGCCAGCACCACCAGGGTGGCGGCCAGGCGCCGCACCTGGGCCAGCGCCGCCAGAGTATGCGCCACCACGGCCTGCCCCGACACCCAGGCGTACTGCTTGGGCCCGGCCGCGCCCGCCCGGCTGCCCGTGCCGGCACAAGGCACCAGGGCGAACAGGCGCGGCGCCAGCCCGATGGCATGGCCGGGGCCGTTGGCAGGCATTTGCGGCAGTTCGGGGGGCGCTGCCGCGCTCAGGTTGTCTGGGGTCATTGCGTAGATTCTAGAATTCAGCTTTCACGCCCCCGAGCCCAGGCTCCGGGGCGTGTTGCCATTTCTGCCCAGGCCCGCCCGCACGCCATGCTTCTGCCCCACATTGCCCCCGGCAAACGATTCACCCTGCCCCGCCCCACCGGGTCGGCCGACGCTTTGCTGCTGGCCCGTCTGGCGCAGGCGCGCGCTTCTGAGAAGCGCCTGCTGGCCATCATCACCGCCGAGCCGGCCGATGCGCAGCGCCTGGCCGATGAATTGCCCTTCTTTGCCCCGGGCCTGAGGGTGGCGTTGTTCCCGGACTGGGAGACCTTGCCTTACGACAGCTTCAGCCCGCACCAGGACCTGATCAGCGAGCGCCTGGCCACGCTCTGGCGCATCCACAACGCCCAGGCCGCCGACGGCTGCGATGTGCTGCTGCTGCCGGCCACCACTGCGCTGACCCGGCTGGCGCCGCCCAGCTTTCTGGCCGGCACCACTTTCCAGTTCAAGCAGAAGTCCAAGCTCGACGAAGCGGGGTTGAAGGCCCAGCTGACCCTGGCCGGCTACAACCATGTCAGCCAGGTGGTGTCGCCGGGTGAATATGCGGTCCGCGGCGGCCTGATCGACCTGTTTCCGATGGGCTCGCTGGTGCCCTACCGGGTAGACCTGTTCGACGATGAGGTCGACTCGATCCGCACCTTCGATCCGGACACCCAGCGCAGCCTCTACCCGGTGCCCGAGGTGCGGCTGCTGCCGGGCCGCGAGTTTCCGATGGACGAGGCGGCGCGCAGCACCTTTCGCGCCCGCTGGCGCGAAAA
>JAYUQJ010000309.1:0-10155 GCA_043756825.1 Betaproteobacteria bacterium
AGGCCAGCAGCAGCACATCCAGCCCCTTGTTCCACATGGCCGCACCGAGGTTCAGGAACACGAAGTGCCCTTGGTCGAAGCCGAGGTTGCGCCGGTTCAGCGCCCGCTCGTCGGCGACCAGGGGACAGAAGGTCTGCGCATTGACGCCGTGCGTGACCACCTGAACCTTGTCAGCGGGGTAGCCCCATTCCAGCAGGCGCTCACGCGACCAGTGCGTGGGCGTGACGATCAGGTTCTGGTCGCGTGTGAAGGCGTCCGAATGCTGCGCGCCGGCCTCGAAACTCTTTTCCGACAACCCCATCTCGGTGACCATGAAGTTGATGGTCGGCGCCTGGCCACCGGTGGCCGTTTGGCCGCTGTCGGGACCGCGATCACCGGTGCGGAACGGCGAGCAGATCCGGTAGACGGCATCCACGGCTTCACCGCCGGGCTCCTGCAATGCAGCGATCCGGGTCAGGTCGTCCTGCGCAAAGCCGGGGTCGTGTGTCTTGGCGTTCCAGTGCGACATGGCAAACGGCAGGTCGCGGTGGAACAGCTGCAGATCCGGCAGGCGCAGCATCTCCAGGATCTGGCACTGGTTGACCAGCGCATAGGAGTGGTTTACACCCCGCCAGCCTTCGATCGCGATCTTCATCATGCCGTCTCCGTCACTGCAGCCAGGAACTGATGCCCACGCCCAGCGACAGCAGACTGGCATTGGTCTGCTGGCCGTCGTGCAGCGCATTGATGTACTGCACCCGCAGGTTGTAGTGGTCGCTTTCGGCGGCGATCACGTCGAACAGGCTGCGCCGGCCCAGTTGCTGCCATTGCTGCAGCGTGAAATTGCGCAGCCGGTCGCTGTCGCGCAGCACCAGGCCCACCCGGCGCAGGCGGTCGAAGGCCGCAGTCACCTGCTCATGCGCCTCGACGATGCGCTGGCGCCGCAGCTCCAGCACCTCGGCACGCTGCAGGCGGGCGGCCTCGGCGCGCTTGCGCGCGGCCTGTATCGAGTGGTCGATGCCCGTGTTCATCAGCGGGATGCTCAGCGAGACCCCGGCGCTGAGGCTGGCATTGCGGGTGCTGCCGTTGCCGGCACCCACCCCGGCGCTGCCGCCCAGGTTCCAGCCCACCTGGGGCTTGCTGGACGCCTCCACCGCGCGCGCCATTTCGCGCAACGCGGCGGCATTGGCGTCGAGCTGGCCGATCTCGACCGAGCGCTCGGCCGCCGCCAGCACGTCGGGCAGGTCGGGCACCGCCAGCAGCAAGGTGCTCATGCCCTCGGTGCCGGGCAGGCCGTCACCGACGATGCGGCGCAGCTTGGCCTCCACCTGGCGCGCCTGCGACGCTGCCTGGGCCTGCTGCAACTCGGCCATCTGCAGTTGCTTGCGGGCCTGCACCTGTTCGCTGGTGCGGCCCTTGTCGGCACTGACGATGGTGTCCAGGGCCTCGACCAGGCAGCCCATCTTGCGCACATGCTGGCTGTAGATGCTGGCCTGCATGCGGTAGCGGCTGCGCTCGAAGGCCAGCGACAGGGTGGCCAGCGCGATCTGCTCCTGGGTGCTGAGCAGGCCCATGCGGGCGGCCTCGGCCTGGCGGCCCCGCCAGTCGATGATGCGGTCGCTGCGGCCGCCGTCGAACAGGGTCTGGCTCAGCGCGACGCCGGCCCGGCCCTGCAGCTGCGCGCTGTTCTCTGACCCGCTGCCCCCGCTAAGACTGGGGTTGATCGATCCGGTCAGGGTGGCCATCGGCTTCTTGGCGGCGCGTGCCTCTTCCACATCCTGCTCGGCGGCTTCGGCCAACAGGCGTGCCGCGCCGATGCCGTTGCTGCGCAGGATCGCGTCCTGCACCAGGGTCTGCAACTGGCGCCGCGGCACCACCTCGGGCTGCAAGGGCGCGGCCTTGCTGCCGGCGGCTGCGGGTCGGGCAGCCGACTCGGGCCGGTCTTCGTCCACGCAGGCGGCCCATGCCGCAGGGGGCAACAGCGAGGTCAGGGCCCAGACCCATGCCCCGGCCAGGGCCGGCAGCCGCCACCGGCTCGGGCCCGGATCGGCTGCGAGACTTTCTGCAGGCAATGGCGGGAGGGGGGGCTTCATGGCGTCAAGTAGACGCCGGCCGGGGCCGCGGCAATCGACCGAGATCGGGGGCTTAAGCGGCTGTTTTCAGCCTGCCCTGCCGGCCTGCCAGGGTGGCACGGCCTGCGCGCAGCGTGGCCCGGTCAGGCACAGGCTGTGTGTCGCCCGCCCGCTGCCGGGCGGCATCCTGCCCGACCACCATCAACGTTCGGTAAAGGCCTCCTGCGCCTTCATCATCGGCCGCAACAGGAAGCTCAACACCGAGCGCTGGCCGACCCGTATCTCGGCCGTGCCCTGCATGCCGGGCAGCACCAGCAGCGGCTTGCCGCCCGCCTTGAGCTGGCTGCCGTCGGCCCGCACCAGGGCCCGGTACCAGGTGGCGTCACCGGCCGATACGGCCCCCCGTTCAGCGTCGCCCAGCGCATCCGGGCTGAGGGTTTGAACCCGGCCATGCAGGCTGCCGTAGATCGTGTAGTCATAGGCACTGAGCTTGATCTCTACATCCTGGCCCACCTTGGTGAAGCCGATGTCGGCCGGCTTGACGCGCAGCTCCACCAGCACCTGGTCGCCCACCGGCACGATTTCCATCACCGGCGCGCCGGGCGACACCACGCCGCCCAGGGTGTTCATGCGAATGTTCTTGACCAGGCCGCGTACCGGCGATGTCAGCACCGTGCGCTTGAGCATGTCGTCGCGCACCACGCCCTGCTCCACCTGCATCGACAGCTCGGTCTGGCTGCGCACCAGTTCGGCGCTGGCGTCCTGGCGGAAGCGGTTGACGCGCTCATGCGATTGTTGCGCCATGTCGTTGACCTGGCGCCGCAGCCGCATCACCTCCACATCGCTCATCAGGCCCTTGCTGGACATCGCATCGGCCATCGCCAGTTCACGCTCGAGCAGGCGCTGGTTGCGCTGGTTGACCGACACCGCCTCGTTCAGCCCGCGCTGGCGTGCGTTGTAGCTGTCGGTCTCGCCTTGCACGATCGCCGGCAAGGCCTTCAGTTCGGGTGGAAACACCAGCGGCCGGCCGCCGGCTTCGGCCTGCAGCCGGGCGATGGTGGCCATCAGCGCCAGGCGCTTGGCCCGGCTTTCGTTCTGCTGGGCCTCGACCCGGGTCGGGTCCAGCAGCGCCAGCGGCTGGCCGGCGGCCACGGCCTCGCCCTCCCGCACCTTCAGTTCGCGCAGGATGCCGCCCTCCAGGCTGGCAATCACCTGCTCACGGCCTTCGGGCACCACCCGGGCGTCGGTGCGGGTGATCATGTCGACCTTGGCCAGCGCGGCCCAGGCCAGAGCCACGACCAGCGCGGCCAGCATCAGGTAGACCGCCCAGGTGGCGGCCACTGCCGGCTCGAACTCGCGCGCGGCCTGCGACGGGCTGAGGTAGGCGATGTCGCCACGCTGCAGGCGGGCGCCGGCGGCGCCAGGCTTGGTGAACAGAGCCACGGGCGAAGGCAGCGGCGGGCGCCGCCTACACCGCAGCGCGGCGGTCGGCCGGCTGGGTGCTGGGGTGGCGGTGCACATTGGTGGGCGGCGCGGCCGACCCCGGCGTTCCGGGCGGCGCGGCCTGGGCCGCCGGCTTGGCGCCCGACAGCGCCGCCAGCACCTGCGCCTTGGGACCGTCCATCACCACCTTGCCGGCGTCGATCACGATGATGCGCTGCACCAGCTCCAGCACCGCCGGCCGGTGCGTCACCACCACCAGGGTGCAGCCCTTGGTGGCCTGCTGCAACTGGCGCAGAAAGGCCACCTCGCTCTGGGCGTCCATCGAGCTGGTGGGCTCGTCCATCAGCAGGATGCGCGGCTCGGTGATCAGGCTGCGCGTCAGCGCCACCAGCTGGCGCTGACCGCCCGACAGCAGGCCGCCGGATTCACCCACCTGCAGATCCCAGCCCAGGGGGTGGCTCTCGGCCACCCGGGCCAGGCCGGTAAGCTTGGCCACCGCCACCATGCGGGTGGGGTCGGCACTGGCACGGCCCAGCAGCACGTTGTCGCGCAGCGTGCCGTTGAACAGGCGCGAGTCCTGCGGCACATAGCCCACCCCGGCACGGAAATCGCTGGGGTCGAGCTGGCGCAGGTCCACACCGTCCACGTCGACCATGCCATCGGACGGCCGGTACAGCCCGGCTACCAGGCGCAGGATGGTGGATTTGCCGCTGCCGATGCGGCCCAGGATCGCCACCCGCTCGCCGGGCTCGAAGCGCAGCGTGACGCTGCGCAGCACCTTGGGCGCGTCCTGGCCGGGCGGTGCGGGGTAGCTGAAGCTCACATCGGACAGCGCCACCCGGCCGCTGACCTCGCGCACCGGGATATAGCTGCGGCCGGGCTCGCGTTCGGTGGGCTGCTGCATCACCCGGTCGAGCGCGCGCATCGCGGCCTGGGCGCCCTGGTAGCGGGTGGTCAGCATCACCACGGTGGTGAGCGGCCCGATGGCCCGCATCGCGAACATCACACCGCCCATCAAGGCCCCGCCGGAGATCACCTTGGCCTCGATCAGGTAGACGCCCCAGACCAGCATCACCAGGGTGACGACCTGCTGCGAGACCATCGACAGGTTCATCGTCAGGCTGGTCAGGCGACGGGACTGCAGCTGGCTCTGCGCCGACGCGGCGGTGGATTGCTCGTACTGGTGCAGGAAGCGGCCCTGGGCGCCGGTGGCCTTGATGTCCTCGATGCCCTCGACCGCCTCGACCAGCAGGCCGTGCAGGTCGGCCTGTTGCTGGATGTTGGCCCGGGTGGCGCGGCGCAGCGAGCCCTGGATCAACCAGGCCGCGCCCAGGATCATCGGCACCGCGATCACCATCACCCAGCCCAGTGGGCCGGCCATCACGAAGATCATCACGATGAAGATCAGCACGAAGGGCAGGTCCGAGATCGCCGACAGCGAGGCCGACGAGAAGAAGTCGCGCACCAGCTCGATCTGGCCGACGATGTGGCTGTAGGCGCCGGCCGATTCGGGCCGATGCTCCATGCGCACGCCCAGGCTCTGGCGGAACAGCAGGGTGCCCACCAGCAGGTCGGCCTTCTTGCCGGCCAGGTCGATCAGGTAGGTGCGCAGCTGGCGCGCGGCCAGGTCGAAGACCAACGCCAGGCCGCCGGCAATCGCCAGCGCCCACAGCGTGACAAAGGCCTGGTGCGGGATCACCTTGTCATAGATCACCGAGGTGATGGTGCCGGTCACCAGCATCAGGGTGTTGCTGAGCAGGGCCGCCAGCAGCGCGGCGCGGTAATAGGGGATGAAGCGCCGCATCGTGCCCCACAACCAGTGGCCCTGGCCGCGCAACAGGGCGTTGGCCTCCTCGGCGCTGGCATGCGGCGACAAGGTGGTGGGCCGCACCTGCGGCGTGGCCACCAGGGCCAGGCCCGAGTACTCGGCGGCCAGCTCGGTCTCGGTGGCCATCAGCTCGGCATCGGGCTGGCCCGGGGCGGCCTGGCCCGGCATGCGCACGGTGCAGATCGCCGGGCCGGCGCCCTGCGGCCGGCGCGCCAGCAGCAGGCAGGCGTCGCCGTTCCTCAGCAGCAGCACCACCGGCAGCAGCAGATCATGGAAATCGCCGATCGCGCGCTGCACCAAGCCGGCGTTGTAGCCGGCCTCGCGCAGCGCACGCAGGGCCTGGTCGGGGCCGACCAGGCCGCTGATCTGCTGCCCCTCGAACAACGAGGCCACCGACCGCTCATTGCCGTGGTGGCGGGTCAACCAGACCAGCGACTGGGCCAGCGCGTCATCGGCCAGGCTCACCGCCACCGGGTCGGCGGGCGCGGCCAGCGCGGGCTCGACAGGCAGGTGGGGGTCGTCGCGGGCGGACACGGCGGGCGGTCAGGCGGATCGGTGCGAGGACGGCGGGCCGGGTCGTGTCAGTCGCGGTGCTGCAGGGCCAGGCGCTCGAAGGCGGTCTCGATGTCGTGCACGATCTGCGGCAGGTCGAACAACGGCGACTGGCGGCCTTGCTCCGCCAGGTAGCGCTTGTAGGACGCGATGCGTGCGGGTTGGCGGCCGAGTTGCACCGCCAGGCGCTCATAGTCGGCCAGGCTGGTGGTCGCCAGTTCGGGCAGGCCCACGGCGGTGAGCAGGCTGCCGGCCATGCGCGAGATGTAGCTGCGGCCCGACAAGGTGAGGATGGGCGTGCCCATCCACAGGGCGTCGCTGGCGGTGGTGCCGGCGTTGTAGGGAAAGGTGTCGAGCACCAGGTCGGCGCACTGGAAGCGGGCCAGGTATTCCGGCGGCGCCACCCGGGGCGCGAACACCAGGCGCTCACGCGGCAGGCCATGCTGGTCGGCGCAGCGCAGCATGTTCTCGCGCGCGGTGTCGTTGTCGGCCAGCAGCCACAGCATGCTGCCGGGCACCTGGCCCAGGATGCGCATCCAGGCCGCAAACACCTCGGGCGTGAACTTGAAGTTGTTGTTGAACGAGCAGAAGACGAAGCGGTCTTCGGGCAGGCCGTAGCTGGCACGCTGCGGACGCGGCGCCACCTCGCGCTGGCGGTCGCTGACCTGGTAGCAATGCGGCAGGCGGATCGGTTTTTCGGTGCAGTAGGGCTCCAGTGCCGGCGGCATCACATAGTCGTCGGCCAGGATCCAGTCCACCCCCGGCAAGGCCGAGGTGCCCGGCAGGCCCAGGTAGCTGACCTGCACCGGCGCGGCGCGGTGGCCCAGGATGGCCGGGCGGGCGCCGCTGGTCAGGCCCTGCAGGTCGACCAGCACGTCGATGCCAGCCTCGGCGATCAGGCGCGCGGCGGTGGCATCGTCCACCCCGGCCAGACGCACCAGGTGGTCCATCGCCGCCACCAGGCGCTTGCGCTGGGGCTGGTCGCTCTCGGGGGTCCAGCAAAAACCCCAGACATCGAACCGGCTGCGATCGTGCAGCTCCAGCAGTTCGGGCGTGAGCAGGCCCACCGCATGCATGTGCAGGTCGCCCGACAGGTAGCCGATGCGGATCTTGCCGCTGCGCGGCGGCATGGTCTTGTGCAGGGCCACGGCCGGCGGGCGCGGCACCCGATCATGGGCAAAGCGGGTGGCCGCCAGCAGCTGCAGGGCCGGGTCGTCGCTGGCGCTCATCATGGCCAGCAGCGAGGTGCCCGCCAGCAGGCTGTTGGGGGTGGTCTCGCCCACCGTCTGGTAGACCGGCCAGGCACATTGCTTCTGGCGCAGGTGCACATAGTGCTGCACCACGCTGGGCTGGCGCGCATCGAGCAGCAGGCTCTGGGTCAGCGCGGCCTCGGCCTCGGGGTAGCGCCGCTGTGATTCCAGCAGGCGGCCGGTGTTGTTCCAGGCGTGCACCTTCAATTCGGGCGGCGCACTGTTGTCGATCACCGCGCGCCATTGCGCCAGCGCATCGTCGGCGCGGCCGCTGCGCTCCAGCAGGTGGCCGAGGTTGAGCCGCGCATGCGGAAAATCCGGCTGCAGCGCCAGGGCCTGGCGGTAGGCCGCCTCGGCGTCGGCGGCGCGCATCAAGCCCCCCAGCAGGGTGCCCAGGTTGAAGCAGGCCACATGGCGCATCGCATGCGCTGGCTGGCCGATCCAGCGCTGGTACAGCGTCACGGCGGCGGCGGCCTGGCCGGCCGTCTGCAGACGCTGGGCCTCGTTGACCAGGTCCGCCAGCGACACCGGCTCGGCAGCGCCAGCGCCGTCCGTTCGCCAGTAGCCCGGCGCCGGATCGGGCGAGCCGGGTGAGGTGTCGGACAGGTTGTCGGCGAGGGCTTGGGGCATGGCTTGGGGCAGTCACGGCATGGAGACAGGCCATGGTAGAAGGGCCGCCGCACTGGCAAGGCCGGCAATAGCCGGTGCAAAACGGGCTTTCTTGCGCCCTGCGCCAGGCCGCGCGCAGCCGCCTGCAGAACGCAAAAAGCGACCCGCAGGTCGCGCAGGAAGGGGCCCAACCGCGCTGCCGCGCTGCTAGAAGCCCAGGCTGGCCAGCAGGTCGTCCACCTCGCCCTGGTTGTTGACCACATCGGTACGCCCGGTGGGATCGACCACCGGGCCGTTCAGCACCGCCAGATCCACCTTCTCGCGCTGGTCGGCCGGCACCACTTGCACCAGCAGCTTGATCAGACTGCTCTCCAGGTCATTGGCCAGCGTCACGACCTTGGCCACCACCTGGCCGGTGAGGTCATGGAAGTCCTGCGCCATCATGATGTCGGTCAGGTGCGCATCGATGCGCTGGGTACGGGTCTCGACCTGGTTCACGAAGTCCAGCACCGCGCCGCTGGCCACGGCCTGCACCGGGTCCAGCGCCAGGGCTTGGGCCAGGCTGCGGGTCTGTGCGCTGATGCACTGGTGCTCGGCCTTGGCCTGGTCGACCGAGGTCAGCACCTTGTCGGCGGCGGCAGCGGTCTTGGTGGCGATATAGCTCAAGCGGCTGCGCGCATCGGGTATGCCGTCGGCCGCCTGCTGCAGCATGGGCATCACGCCAAGCTGCTGCAGGGTGTCGTGCAACAGGCGGGTGATGGTGCCCAGTTGCTGGTAGACATCGACTGGCGTGGCGCCGGCCGGATCGGGCGCCAGTGCGGCGCTGGAGTCCATCTTCATGTGCTGTGTCCCGCCGCGCTCAGACCGTGGCCGCGAGCTTCTGCAGGATCTTGGTGACTTTTTCCTCCAGCGTCGCTTTCGTGAAGGGTTTCACCACATAGCCCGCCGCGCCGCTCTGGGCGGCCAGCAGGATGTCTTCCTTGCGCGCCTCCGCAGTGACCATCAGCACCGGGATGCGCTTGAGGTTTTCGTCGGCCTTGATCGCCTTGAGCAGGTCGAAGCCGTTCATATTGGGCATATTGATGTCGCTGACGATGAAGTCGAAGCGGCTGGTCCGCAGCAATTGCAGCGCAGCGACGCCGTCCTCCGCCTCCTCGACGTTGTTGCAGCCCATTTCCTTGAGCAGGCTCCGCACGATGCGGCGCATGGTGGAGAAATCGTCAACGACCAGGAACTTGAGGTCGGAAGATTGGCTCATGGCGGTCCTTGGATGAGGCGGGTTCGGGTGGAGCGCGGGCTGGCTCAGGGGTTTATCGACGACGAGCGTCGAAACTTGAGCCCGCAGCAGCACGCGGCCGGCCGGCTTGCCAGGTCAGCGCCCGGCGTGGCGTGCGCGCCGCGGCACACCCCGGCCACGCACCGCCGGCCGCAGCGGCGTAGGCTGCAGGCGGTCAGCGCCCTGCCCTGCGGCAGCGGTCCGCGTGCTGGCGCTGCGCCCGGCGTCGGCAGCCAGGCGCGGCTCCGCCCGGCTGCTGTCGGCGCGAAACGGGGGCGACGTCCGGTCGAGCGGGGGTCTGCCAGCGTCCCGCCATGCGCGGGCCTGCCCGGCCAGTGCGCTGGCAGCATGGTCCAGATCGGCGCTGAACGCCCCGCGCAACATCTGCGGCGTTGCCCGCACAGCCTGCAGGCTGCTGTCCGACAGCATCGGCGCCCAAGCCAGCGGCGCACCCACCAACAGGCACAGTGCCGATCCGCCCACCAGGCCGGGCAAGGCCGCGCTGGCCGCCAGGCCAGGCAGCAAGGTGGCGGCCGGCTTGGCCAGCAGCGCGAAGCCGGGCAGTCGCTTCGACCCTTGATCTGCCAATGGCTGCGGCCAGGCCGCGGCTGCGGCGTCTGGCCGTTCGCGCTGCGGCATGGGCAGCGCAGCCAGCCCCAGTGCCTGCAGGGCCTGGCGATGGCGATGGCGCCGCCGCCATCGCAATTGCAGGCCCAGTCCCAGCCGGCGCGCCCGCTCAAACCGGATCTGCAAACGCCTTGACAGGCTGTTGTTCAGCAACTTGCGCAGGCCGCCTCGCGCCAACTGGGCTGCATGCCGCAGGCCTTGACGGCCCTGGCAGACCAGCCTGCCCAGGCGCCGCGTGCCCTGGCGCACGCGGGGCACGGCGGCCCGCACCGCGCCCATGAGCCCGTCACGAAGCCCGATGAAGGTCTGCCGCAGCCCTTGGCCGGCCGCCCGCACCAGCAACGCCAGGGCCTGGCGCGGTGTCGACGCCACCGGCCCGGCCTGCATGAAGCGCACTTGCAACACGGCCGCCGCATCGTCCGGGCCAGCTTCGGGCGGACTGCGGCCCAGGGCAGGCGCAGAGCGCGCCGCGTCGACCGGGCCGGCCGCTGGCGGCAGCGGCGCCACGCTGTGGCTGGG
>JAYUQJ010000310.1:0-10151 GCA_043756825.1 Betaproteobacteria bacterium
GGACGCGCCCACAGCGGCTGCGGCGGGCGACCTGAGCCGTGCAGTGCCGGCGGCGCGCCCGGCCGGCCCGGCCCAGGGCGCCAAGCCAGGCCCGACCCGCCCGGACAGCCATCGCCCCGACGCGTTGCTGGCGGCGGGTGCCGGGCCGGTCGCCAGCCCGGGTGGGAGCGCAGCGTCGGTCGCGCCGGCTGGCGGCCAGCTTGGGCCGCGTCTCGATGCCCCGCCGACAGATCCGACCCAGCTTCTTGCGCCGGCCTCGACCCAGCCTGCCGATCCAGCGCGGGCAGACGCAGCGACCGAAGTCGGCGTCAGCGTGCAGATCGACCCGCCGACCGACAGTCCGCTCTTTGCGCCGGCCCTGGGCGCGCAGCTCAGCCTGCTGGTGCGTAACGGCGTGCAGACAGCGCGGCTGGCGCTCAACCCGGCTGAAATGGGGCCGATCGAGGTGCAGATCGCGCTCGTCGGCAATGCTGCCCAGGTCGAATTCCAGGCCTCGCGGGCGGACACCCGAAACCTGATCGAAGCCTCGCTGCCGGCCCTGGCCAGCGCGCTGCAGGACGCCGGGCTGACGCTTTCCGGCGGCGGCGTGTTCGAGCAATCCCAGGGCCGACAGGCGAATGACCCGCCGGGCGGGCAGGCCGGCAAGCCGGCGCTGGCCGCCAGCCACACCCCCATCGGGCGGGACGCAGAGTCCGGCCCCGGACTGGGCGCCGCGGCGCCGCGCCGCAGCGTCACCCGTGGCCTGGTCGACCTGATCGCCTGACCGCCTGACCGCCTGATCGCCGGGCCGCCGGGCCGCCGGACCACCCGGTCGCCAGGCCACCGGCGCGGCCAAAACACCAGGCTTTGCCGCGCTTATCCACGCATCGCCGCAGGGGGGCGGTCCGAATAATCAAAACAACGGGATTCCCCTGGCCACCGGCCCGGGCTGCCTGCCGATTGCCTGGAGAGCACCATGTCTGCCGCACCTGCTGCCACCGCCCCCGCCGACGCCGCCGCGTCCAAGGGCGGCAAGAAGAAACTGATCATCATCATCGCCGCCGTGCTGGTGCTGGTGCTGGGCGGCGGCGGTGCCGCCTTCATGCTGCTGAAGAAAAAGCCCGCCGAGGGCGAAGAGGACGGCGGGGACGGCCAAGCCAGGCCCAAGGCCAGCGCCAAGGCCGAGCCTGCCGAGCCGGTCAAGCAGCTGCAGCGCCGCGACCCCAAGAACCCCCCGGTGTTCGTGCCACTCGACCCCTTCACGGTCAACCTGGCCGACAAGGAGAGCGAACGCTTCGCCCAGGTCGGCGTGACGCTGGAGATCGAGAACGCCAAGGCGGGCGAGGAAATCAAGCTCTACATGCCGGCCATCCGCAACAACATCCTGATGGTGCTGTCGCACAAGACCGCCGCCCAGTTGATGACGCGCGAGGGCAAGGAGAAGCTGGCCCGCTCGATCCAGTACGCCGCGCTGCGGCCGCTGGGTTTTGACATCGACGACGAAGACGAGGACGAGGAAGCCGCCGCCGACACCCCGCCCAAGAAGAAGAAAAAGAAAAAGAAGCTGCCACCCAACAACCTGCCGATCGCGGCAGTGCATTTCTCCAACTTCATCGTGCAGTGACGGCGCCCTGGCATCTGCAAGGTCTCGGCAACCCTTCGTCCGGCCTGAAACCAGCACTGACATGAACCAGCAGATCCTGTCGCAGGACGAGGTCGATGCGCTGTTGCAGGGCATCACCGGCGAGAGCCAGAGGCTGGAGCCCGAAGAGGTCAAGCACGAGGCGATCCGCGACTACAACATCGCCAGCCAGGAGCGCATCGTCCGCGGGCGCATGCCCACCATGGAGATCGTGGGCGAGCGCTTCGCCCGCAATATCCGGCTGGGCATGTTCAATTTCATCCGCAAGAGCCCCGAAGTCTCGATCGGCGGCACCAAGGTGATCAAGTACAGCGCCTTCCTGCGCGAAATCGTGGTGCCCACCAACTTCAACATCGTGCAGATCAAGCCGCTGCGCGGCAGCGGGCTGATCATCTGCGATCCCTCGCTGGTGTTCGCGGTGATCGACGCGCTGTACGGCGGCAACGGCAAGTACCACACCCGGATCGAGGGGCGTGACTTCTCGCCCACCGAACTGCGCGTGATCCAGCGCCTGGTCGACTGCATCATCTGCGAGTACCGCAAGGCCTGGATCGGCATCTACCCGCTCGAGCTGGAGTACACCCGCTCGGAGATGCAGCCCCAGTTCTGCACCGTGGCTTCGCCCAGCGAGGTGGTGGTGACCAGCAGCTTCACCCTGGAAGTGGGCGAGACCAGCGGCACGGTGCACATATGCATGCCCTACAGCACGCTCGAACCCATCCGCGACGTGCTCTACAGCGCGATGCAGGGCGATGCCGAGCCCGATCGGCGCTGGGTCAAGCTGCTGCGCTCGCAGCTGCAGTCGGCCGACCTGCCGATCGTGGCCGAGCTGGCCACCGCACGCGCCACGGTCGAGCAACTGCTGAGCTACCGCCCGGGCGATTTCATCGAGCTGGACCTGCAGCAGATGATCCAGGCCAAGGTGGACGGGGTACCGGTGTTCGACTGCACCTATGGCATATCGAATGGCCGCAACGCCATCAAGATCGATCGATTGTTGACCGGCTCCAACCTGGGCTGGCTGGGAGAGCGCGATGAGTGACGACAACGCCGCGGGCATGTCGGAAGAAGACCGCATGGCCGCTGAATGGGCGGCCGCACTGGAGGAATCCAAACCCGAGACGGCCAGCGAGGTGACGGCACCCGCCGACAAGGTGTCGGCCGCGCCCTTTGCCAGCTTCTCGGCGGCCCCGGCGGCTGGCGCGGCCAATGGCCACGACCTGAACATGATCCTGGACATCCCGGTGCAGTTGACCGTGGAACTGGGCCGCACCCGCATCCCGATCAAGCACATCCTGCAGTTGGCCCAGGGCTCGGTGGTGGAACTCGAGGCCCTGGCGGGCGAGCCGATGGACGTGCTGGTCAACGGCTACCTGATCGCCCAGGGCGAGGTGGTGGTGGTCAATGAGAAGTTCGGCATCCGCCTGACCGACATCGTCACCCCGAGCGAGCGCATGCGCCGCCTTTCGCGTTGATGGCCCGGCCATGAGCACGATGATCGGGCCGCTGCTGGCCTTTGTGCTGATCCTGGCCTTGATCCCGGCCGCGCTGTGGCTGCTCAAGCGCAGCCCGCTGGGTGGTGCCAGCGGCAGCAGCGGCCTGCGCCTGGTGGGGGCGCTGGCCCTGTCGCCGAGCCAGCGCCTGGTGACGGTGGAGGTAGGCAGCGGCGACGACCGACGCTGGCTGGTGCTGGGCGTCAGCGCGGCCGGCATCCAGGCCCTGCACAGCCTGCCGCCCCAGGCCGAGGCCCCGGCTGCCCTGCCCGCCGGCAGCGCGCTGGCCGGGTTTGCCCAGTTGCTGCAGCGCCATCGCGCCGCCCAGTCCCAGGCGCCCACCGCCGGAGGCCGCGATGCCGCTTGAGCCATCCGCAATCCGCCCATTTTTTTGGCGCCGGGCCGGCTGCGCCACGCGGCTGCTGGGCTTGTCGGTGTTATCGGCCCTGCCGCTGGCGGCTTTAGCCAAGACCGCCACGGCACCAGGCCTGCCGCTGCTGGTCGGCCAGGCCGCCGGCGGCACCGCCTACTCGGTGCCTATCCAGACCCTGCTGTTCTTCACCGCGCTGGGCTTCCTGCCGGCGGTGGTGCTGATGATGACCGCCTTCACCCGCATCGTCATCGTGCTCAGCCTGCTGCGCCAGGCCCTGGGCACCCAGGCCGCGCCGCCCAACCAGGTGGTGGTGGGGCTGAGCCTGTTCCTCACCTTCTTCGTGATGTCGCCCACGCTGGACAAGGTCTACATCACCGCCTGGCAGCCCTATGCGGCCCAGCAGATCGAGTTCGAGGAGGCCCTGGCGCTGGGCGCCAGGCCGGTGCGCGAGTTCATGCTCAAGCAGACCCGCCAGAGCGACATGCAGCTGTTCGCCAAGCTGGCCAAGGTGCCGCCCGGGGTCAAGAGCGAGCAGATGCCTTTTGCCGTGATCGTGCCGGCCTTCGTCACCAGCGAGCTGAAAAGTGCCTTCCAGATCGGCTTCCTGATCTTCATCCCCTTCCTGATCATCGACATGATCGTGGCCAGCGTGCTGATGAGCCTGGGCATGATGATGTTGAGCCCGGTGCTGGTGAGCCTGCCCTTCAAGCTGATGCTGTTCGTGCTGGCGGACGGCTGGAACCTGCTGCTGGGCAGCCTGGCAGCCAGCTTCGCCACCTGAACCGGCGCCCGCCATGGACAGCCAACAAGCCTTTCACCTGGGCCAGCAGGGCCTCTACATGCTGCTGCTGGTATCGGCCCCGGTGCTGTTGACCGTGCTGGTGGTGGGCCTGGTGGTCAGCGTCTTCCAGGCCGCCACCCAGATCAACGAGTCCACGCTCAGCTTCGTGCCCAAGGTGGTGGCCGCCGTGGCGGTGCTGGCGATCGCCGGGCCGTGGATGCTGACGATGCTGGTGGAATACATCCAGCGCACGCTGCTGGCGATCCCCTCGGCCGTGGGATGACGCGATGATCTCGATCAGCGAGGCCCAGATCCTGGCCTGGTTGACGCCGGTGCTGTGGCCCTTCCTGCGCACCCTGGCGCTGCTCGGCAGCCTGCCGGTGTTCAGCCAGCGCGCGGTGCCGATGCGGGTGAAGATCGGCCTGGCCCTGTTCATCGCACTGGCCGCGCAGGCCTCGCTGCCGTCGATGCCGGTGGTGGCGCTGGATTCCCCGATCGCCTTCATGCTGGTGGTCCAACAGTTGCTGATCGGCATCACGCTGGGCTTCGCGGTACGCCTGGTGTTCGCGGCGGTCGAGCTGGCGGGCGAGCTGATCGGCCTGCAGATGGGCCTGAACTTCGCCGGCTTCTTCGACCCCGCCACCGCATCGCAAGGCACCGCCAGCGGGCGCTTCTTCGGCACCATGGTGGCCTTCCTGTTCATCCTGTCCAACGGCCACCTGGCCATCATCCATGCGCTGGTGCGCAGCTTCGAGGTGTTTGCGGTGGGCGACGAGCCCTTCGCCTTCCTGCGCCAGACCCAGCCTCAACGCTGGGGCAGCGAGGTCTTCATGCTCGGCCTGTGGATCGCGCTGCCGCTGGTGGGCATGCTGCTGTTCGTCAACCTGGTGCTGGGTGTGATCTCGCGCGTGGCGCCGCAGATCAGCGTGTTTTCGGTGGGCTTTCCGATCACCGTGTCGGTGGGCCTGATCGGCATGCTGCTGACCTTGCCGCTGATGGAGCAGCCGTTCTCGATGGCGCTGGAGCGGATGTTGTCGCACTTTCAGTAGAGCGCCGGTGACCGGCCCGAAATCAGGCCTTCATACCGGCCTGGCCGGGCCGATAAGAAATCACGGCACAGCGCCTCGGAGGCCCTGCCGCGTCGCCCGATCCACCTGCAGTCCGCGACCCGGACCGATCCAACATGCCAGAAATCCAGCGCTTTTTCGCCAACACTGCGGCCCTTCCGTCGATGCCCGAGGTGGCCCACCGCCTGCTGCGCACCTTCGACAAGGAGAACCTCACCATGGGCGAACTGGCCGACCTGATCGGCCAGGACCAGGGCCTGTCCGTCAAGCTGCTGCGCCTGGCCAACTCGGCCCGTTACAGCCCGCGCCAGGCCATCTCCAGCCTCAAGGACGCGGCCAACAGCATCGGCTTGATGAACCTGCGCGATCTGGCCATGGCAGCCTGCGTGGCCGGGTCGTTCCCGGTGATCAAGGGCTTCGACCGCCTGCGCTTCTGGCGCCAGTGCCTGGCCACGGCCGGCCACGCCCGGGCGCTGGCCCAGACCTGCGACCTGGACCCGGACACCGCCTACCTAACTGGCATGCTGCTGCGCACCGGCGACCTGCTGATGCTGATGACCGATCCCGAGTCGATCGCGCTGGCCGAATCCCGCGCCCAACTGCCCGACAGCCTGATGGACCACCAAATGGCAGTGCTGCAGTGCAACCATGCCGAAGTGACCGCCGAGCTGGCCCGGCGCTGGCGCTTCCCGCAGGCGATGGTGGACGGCCTGCAGGCCGCCGGCGACCCGCTGGCCGCCCGGCCATTCTCCAAGCTGGGCGCGGTGCTGCGCCTGGCCAGCGTGCTGGCCGACGCCGGTGACCGCGCCTTGCCGCCGGTGGCCACGCTGGTGGAGACCCAGGCCGCGTTGGTGGCGCACATGCACCTCGATCTGGAATGGCTGGCCAAGCACCTGATCCCCTACGAGCAGCTGACCGCCGGCGTGGACCAGATGCTGCACTGACCCCGGCCCCGGCCGGGCGGCGGGGCGGCTAGCTGTCCACCAGGCCGCGCCGGATCGCGTAGACCGTCAGCTCGGAGTTGTTCTGCAGCGCCAGCTTCTCCAGCACCCGCGCGCGGTAGACGCTCACCGTCTTGGGCGACAGCGTCAGCTCCTGTGCAATGTCGGCCAGGCGCTTGCCCGAGGCGATCATCCTCAGCGTCTGCAGCTCCCGGTCGCTGAGCTTGTCGTGCGGGTTTTCCACCAGCGGCGCGGTCAGGCTTTCCACCAGCATCTCGGCGGTCTCGGGGGTGACGTATTTGCGGCCCTGGGCCACGGTGCGCACCGCGTCGACGATCAATTGCGGATCTCCGCCCTTGTTGACATAGCCGTGGGCGCCGGCACGCAGGGCCCGGATCGCGTACTGGTCCTCGGGATACATGCTGACCACCAGCACCTTGACCGCCGCACCTTCGTCCTTGAGCACATGCAGCACATCCAGCCCGCTGCGACCGGGCAGATTGATGTCGAGCACCAGCACATCGCAGCGGTGGCTGCGCAACTGGCCGCGCAACTCGCCATAGTCACCCGCCTCGGCCACCACCTCGATATCGGCGGCATCGGCCAGGGTGTCGCGAATTCCGCGCCGGATCAGGGCATGGTCGTCGCAGAGAATGACTTTGATCATGCCCAGATCATAGGTTGCCCCAGGCCGATGGGTCATGGTCGTCGTCGCGGTCGAAATCGGCCGGCGCCGCCGCCCCGGCCTGGCGCACCGGCACCGACAACAGCAATACCGTGCCGTCGCGCTGGCTCGATACCTCGACCCAGCCACCCACCGTGCCGGCCCGCTCGTGCAGGCCGCGCAGGCCGAAGCTGCGGGCCTTGGCCAGGTCCTGCCGGTCCAGGCCGCGGCCGTCGTCGCTGACTTCGACCGACAGCACGCCCCGGCTCAGCGACAGGTCGATGGTCACCCTGCCAGCCTGGGCATGCTTGCTGATATTGGTCAGGGCCTCCTGCACAAAACGGTAGGCCACCAGGGGCACGCCGCTGGGCAGTTGCATGGCGTCCTGGTTGGTGCGGAATTGGCAAGGCAGGCCCTCGCGCCGCTCGAAACGGCTGGCCATCCACTGCAGCGCCGCCACCAGGCCTTGCTCGAGGATGGCCGGACGCAGGTTGTGCATGATGCGCTGGCTGGCCTCGATGGCATGGTCAACGGTCTCCAGCGCCGACTGCACCCGCGCCTTGACCTCGGGCAGATCCGAATGGCGGGCGATCCAGGCCAGGTCGAACTTGATCGCGGTCAAGCTGCCGCCCACATCGTCATGGATCTCGCGGGCGATTGCCGCGCGCTCCGTCTCGACGCTGGTCTGCAGGTGCTGGGCCAGCTCCGACAGGCGCTGGCGGCTGGCGGCCAGTTCGCTGTCGGCCAGCTTGCGGGCCTGGCGGTCCTGGTGGGCTTCGATCGCATGCTCCACCGCCGGTGCCAGGCGGGCCAAGTTGTGCTTGAGCAGGTAGTCCGCCGCGCCATTGCGCATTGCCGACACCGCAGTGTCCTCACCAATCTCGCCCGAGACCAGGATGAAGGGCAGGTCCCGGCCACTGTCGCGCAGCAGCTGCTGGGCGCGCAGGCCATTGAAGCCGGGCAGGTTGAAATCCGACAGGATCAAGTCCCAGTCGCCCTGGGCCAGGGCCGCGCAATAGGCGCGCTCGGTATCGACCCGGTGCATCTCGAGCCGCAGGCCGGCGCGCTGCAGGTGCAGCAAGGCCAGCTCATGGTCGGGCACGCTGTCCTCCAGATGCAGCACCCGCAGGGCGCGGGCCGCGGGTCGCCGCTCGGTCGGTGGCGGCCGCACGGCCGGCACCGCGGCGGCGGCAGCAGAAGTCGGTATCCGGTCAGCGTCAGCCATGGCGGCAGTATGGCAAAGCCCGGCCCGGCGCTGCGGCGCCGCGATTGCACAAAGCCGGCAGATCGGGCTCAAGCCCGCCAGGCCTAGGCCGAAAACCGCCCATAGCCCCTGCGATCCCAACGCACTGCAGCCCCATCGAACAACGGAACGACGATGTGCCCTGATGAATCCGACATGTCGCCCGCCAGCGCGCCCCTGGGGCTGCTGCTGGCCGCCGACCTGCAGGACAGCCTGATGATGGCCAGCCACGACCTCGATCGACTGCAGCGCCTGCTGGGCGACGCCACCGACACGCTGCTGCTGCACTTCTATGGCGCATCGCAGCAGATCAACCACCTGTCGTTGCTGGCGGCCCAGAACGCCAAGCTGCCTGAGCACGACCTGCACCAGGCCATGGGCCACTTGAACGGCGCGGTGACCACGCTGCAGTTCCAGGACATGGCCGCGCAACTGATCAGCCATACCCACCGTCGCCTGCGGCTGTGCGCCGACAAACTGGCCCGCGACGTGATGAGCGACGACGAGGACGGGCCGGCGGTGATCGACGAGACCCCGCTGCAGCCCAATCCGGTGACCCAGGACGAAATGGACGCCGGCTCGATCGAGCTGTTCTGAGCGCCCGCTGGCAGACCGTTACACACCCTGATTTTCTGGAGAAAACATGCACTCAATCCTCGCCGTCGACGACTCTGCGTCCATGCGCCAGATGGTGTCCTTCACCCTCAAGAACGCCGGTTTCAATGTCGTCGAGGCCGTCGACGGCCAGGACGCCTGGGAAAAGGCCGGCCAGCGCGACTTCAGCCTGGTGCTGACCGACCAGAACATGCCGCGCATGGACGGCATCTCGCTGACCCGCAAGCTGCGCGACAGCCCGAAGTTCAAGACCACCCCGATCCTGATCCTGACCACCGAGTCGAGCGATCAGATGAAGCAAGCCGGCCGTGCTGCCGGCGCTACCGGCTGGCTGGTCAAGCCCTTCGACCCGGCCAAGCTGATCGAAGTGATCGGCAAAGTGATCCGCTGACGGCATCCTGCCCCGCCGCCCCGCTATCCGGAGACGTTGCCCATGGCCGAAACCCATCATGAAGGTGCCAGCAATGCTGCCGGCATCGACCTCACCCAGTTCTACCAGGTCTTCTTCGAGGAAGCCGGCGAGAACCTGCAGACCATGGAGCAGATGCTGCTCGAGCTGGACGTGGAGGCCGCCGACGACGAAGTGCTCAACGCCATTTTCCGCTGCGCCCATTCGGTCAAGGGCGGCGCCGCGACCTTCGGCTTCAGTGACGTGGCCGAACTGACCCACCAGATGGAGGCCCTGCTGGACAAGCTGCGGCGCCATGAACTGGCACCCACCGTGCAGATGGTGGACGTGCTGCTGGCCGCGGGCGACGCGCTGCGCGACCTGCTGGGCCGCCACCAGGGCAGCGGTGCTGCGGCGCCCGACACCCATGAACTGATCGAGACCATCCGCAGCCTGTGCGGCGGCAAGCCGGTGGACACCGCCGCCAGCCGGCCGGCGGCTGCCGCACCCGCCCCGGCACCCACCCGCGCGGCGCCGGACGATGGCCGGCGCCTGCTGGAGCTGACGGTCAGCATGCACGACGACCCGGGGGTGGCCGACAGCCTGGTCGAATTGTTCAAGGAGATCGGCGGCCTGGGCCAGATCGAACCGCTGGACGCCGGCATGCCGGCCGACGGGGTGCGCCGCTTCAAGATCGTCACCAGCAGCAGCGACGACGACCTGCTCGATCTGTTCAGCTTCCATGTCTCGCGCGAGGCGGTGCGCCTGGCACCGCTGGGCCTGGGCTACGGCTTCCATGACGATGCCCCCGGCGCACCGCCGCGCCCGGCCCCAGCGCCCGGCGAGCCCGGCTACGGCTTCTTCGCCAACGCACCAGGCGCGCCCGACGCAGCCGGCACTGCCGGCACTGTGGGCGCCGACGGCGCCGACGGCACGCCAGCGGCCGCCGCCCCGCCCGCGGCGGC